>CAZNDR010000301.1:0-5787 GCA_964571835.1 uncultured Cytophagia bacterium
GCTATTTGACTTTATCTCCTTTTCTTTGATGGGTGGCAGCAGAAAAGCATTTTCTTCTTGCGCTTCTTCAAAGGGCGAAGGAAGTGGTTCGACTGCTGCAGCTAAATTTTGCTCTTCAGGGCGCAACTCTGAAATTATGTGGTCACTATTAGGTTGGGCTGCATTGATGCCATTATTTTCAAGGGATAAATAATTATCGCTGGTTTCAATTTCGACGGATTGCTCGCTTTGTTTTATAGAGTGATCTTCACAAGCTAAAGTCATGGATTGGTCGAATGCTTCTTTTGTTGTCGCTTCTATTCGATTAAGCTTTATCTCTTGTGGCGTTTCATGTTTTTTTATAAAACTAACTTTTTCTTCCGGCTCAATAAAAGTTACCTCCTGTTTTGGTGCAATTTTGGCAGGGATAGTGGGATTGATAAATCCTTGTTGATAAAGCCTGACCAGTCGATTTAAAGCGATCAAATCATCCAATCTGCTTTCATCAAGAATCTGGTTGACATTTCGTTTGCCATCCAACAGCGCCACAAAACTGCTGGCGCCATTGCCAACTTTTTTCTTATCCACCAGCCCTTTGAAAGTTGGCGAAATTGTAAACGCGGTTTTTGGTGATGGTAATTGTGATAAGAGCTTTTCTCGAATTTCTAATCGTTTGATGCCTTGCAGCAGCAATCCCAGATTGCTGATAGAAATTTTATCGGAGACTTCGACATCACGGAAAATCATGGAAAAATAGCCACTATCCCAAGGGAGCATTTGATAAACAGCTTGTTCAGTCTTGAAATCATCCAGAGTGGCATTTATTACAGCGCCATCGCGAAAATAAACCTGCCCTGTCCTTTGGCCATTGCTGATAGTTAAAATGCCCGTCTTTCGTTCAATGCCGAAACTTTCAATCAAATCGGCTAAATTCAATTGATCCAGTCGGCCGGAAAATTTTTTATAAGAATCAATTTGATCCACCTTATGTTGCTCGATCCGTCGGATCACCATGCGAATATGGGCAATAACCTCTTTTACATGCACAGGCTTGACTAAATAATCCTTCGCGCCCAACTCAAATGCTTTAATTCGCTGCTGAAGATCATCTTGTTTGGTAAGAAATATGACGGGAATGGCAGCAGTTTTTATGTCACCATTCATCCGTTCTAATAGTTGATAGCCTGACAAACCGGGCAGACTGGTCTCTGACAGAAGTAGTTTAGGAGTGGTGCGCAAAGTCTCTTCCCAGGCATCTTTGCCATTGCTGACCGTAGATACCAAAAAGCCAGCAGCTTCAAGATTATTCTTGAGAATTTGTAAATTTTTAGCGTCGGAATCTGCTATCAATATTAGCTGATTGTCCATAAAACTTAATCTCAAATCGAAAGAGGAGCACCAAAGGTCAAAGTTGCTTTATGTGCAATATAATTAATTTTTAAAACCTTGTCAAGATTTTTTTTCTTCAATTATTGCAATAAAATGAACATCAAACGGTGCTTCAGTTTGCGAAATAAATTGTCTGCTCTTCATAATTATTAAAAATTATATTTTTGGCTGTCTATTTTTTTGACTTATTGATAAAACAAAAGCAACGAGCAACAGAAGGGAATTTCTTTATTGCTGAGCGATAGCATTTCTCCAAGCATAGCCATGGTGATTTGATAAAATGAGAAATTTTTCCTTGTCATCAAATTTATAGCTAATTTAAGTTCGACATTGTCGAATCAATAGAATGAAAATATAAAGGAATTTAAAATAGAAACTTATTTATTGAGTAAAAAAGGAGTTGCAAATATTGAGCCTGATTGAGAAAATACAAGAGCCTTTTTAAAAAAGATTGAACAGCCAATGAGCCGACTGACGAAAGCTTCTAAGTGTGAATTTATTTGGATTTCATCATTTGTACTGAGCAATAATTATTGCTCAATGAGCTTTTATGCTCTGCCAAGAAAGCTTTGAGCCATCGCGAGTTGATAGTTATGGCTTTCGTGGCAGTTGGCTATTGGTTGGTTATTACTTATTCTGTCTGGCAATTAAAAACGATTGAATAACCTTGAGCATTGAATAATTTTTTGACGATTTGAGCAGAACAAGCCAGCGCCGGCCAATAGCTGCAGCAAGCGCATGTTAAAAATTGTTTAAAACAAAAAAGAACATCAGGATAAAAAAGAATGTCGCTGTATAGATGAGGCTACGCTTTTTCTTGGCATATTCCACACCTTTTTCTTCATTCAGGTAGTATTTGTTTTCTTTTACTTGAATAAAAATACCCTTTGTTAGCATTTTTTTAAATTGGTAAGTCTGTTTGATACCAATGTCAGACAGTGTCCTGGATACGCCGCCATTAAATAATTTCATTCTTTTGAATTTGCGGATATAAGATAACGGGATATTAATGATAAAAATAATGACAACATAAATTACGATCAGAGGTAGAACTTCCATTTAAGATCCTTTCCAAAAATGTTATTCTAAAAGTCTGCCTATTAAAGCAAAGCTGGATTTTCCTTGAAAAGACAAGCAAAACCCGATGCCGGCATTTTGCATGTCGGATCAAGCCAGCATGGTCAGCTTTTTCTGCTTTGATTTTTTTTTAGATTATGGCAAAAATATAGTAAAAAAGATTTTATAATTCAACCCTAATTTGAAAAATATTTAGCCTGGCTAAAAAATTATTTTTCCAATAAATGGCTTTCTTGGCTATCAGCGCGACCAATACGGCTATTAAAAAAACAGGTAGCGTGAATAAAATAAAAAAAAGGGATGTTCAAGGACATCCCTTTTTTTGGGTCAACAACACTTAAATTTTTAGGAAGGAAAATTTTATTTCTTCACTTATTAGATAACATTTCGATTGCGCTTAATTGCCTTCAGCAAAAAACACTGCCTTGGCTGTCTTGAGCAAGATTTTCAGATCCAAAAGCAAAGACCAGTTTTCGACATAATTAATGTCCAATCTGACCATCTCATTAAAGGTGGTCTTATTTCTTCCAGAAACTTGCCACAAACCGGTGACGCCAGGTTTGACATCTAATATTCTACGGTAATGCCAATTTTCATAAATTTTTACCTCATAAGGAATGGGCGGCCGTGGACCGACCAGGCTCATATCACCCATTAATACATTCCATAATTGCGGCAGTTCATCCAGGCTTGTTTTTCTGAGGATTTTTCCTATCGGTGTGATTCGGGGATCATCCTTGATTTTATAATGAGGATTTTCCTGAGAACCATTATTGATTTCCAGGGTTTTCCCCTTAATGAGTTTTTCCATATATGCTTGATGTACTTTGGTATCCGAATCAGCGTACATGGATCGAAATTTTATGAATCTAAATTCTTTTCCTTTATACCCGATTCTGGTCTGAGAAAATAAAACTGATCCTTTTGATGTCAGCTTAATGATCAAGCTGAGGAGAAGCAGCATCGGGGACAATAATAAAAGCAGACTAAGAGAGACAAAGATGTCAGTAGCTCGTTTGATAACTTTCGAGGCAAAGTGCACAAAATTTGGCAGCATTTCTTGCTGGAACAGTAAATTGTTTGCCATTGGCAAAGCTATGGTAGAAATCTGCTGACTAGCAACACATAGATTTAAATTTTCATAACTACTTTTGGTGAAATTAATCGAATGCTTATTGATAACTCGAAATCTGGTGCTCATTTGTGGCGCAGATTTCAAATGAACCTCATTTGTTAGCAAATTTATATTCCTGGCGGATAATTCATTGTTGACGGCTTTTTCAGGGAAGGAAATAATTTCCACGTTAATTTTTGGGGCGGATTCCCGTGGCAGTTGGCGACTATTATATGAGACAGAGCTTAATTGTCTCATTAAATTATTGCTGACGTATTGAGCATCATCATTGTTGGTATCCGGCAGGAGCACCAAAATTTTATTTTCATTATATAATGAAACGCCATCGGATTCGCGAACATTAGCACAAATAAGGCGGATCAATTTTTCGAGGTCTGATGTGCGGATGAAAAGTGGTCCATCAAATGCTAAGTCAAAAATGATCATTGAAGAAAGCGTATTTAACCGCTCGGCTCTTCGCTTTTCGACATACAATCTCTTTTTAAATTGATCCAAGGTGTAATAATTTAGTTCGGCGATATTTGCTAGCATCAGCGACAAATTTTCTCTTTGCTGGTCAACTATTCTTGCCTTTTTTATTATGCGATGAAACATTTCGACTCCCATTCAGTTAATTGTTAACTCTTAAAATGCTATTTAGCGCTGTAGCACCTGGTACGGGCAAGGAAAAATATTATCTGTCTGAGAGGTATCCTTCCAGTACCCGTAACCAGTGAAGCATTGGCGCTACAGCCATCCTCTATAACATGAAGCAAATAAAATCGGCGAGTGTGATATTTGCTTTATGGTTCCTCGCGTGTTCCAAATTTCTGAATGAAATTTTATATCAGGCAGTTCTTCAAAGTTTTGGTCAAATTTCAATCGTTGGTTGCTAAAATGGGAATTAGATGAGTTAGGCAGAATAACTTTCATTCTAACTGGTGAATGAACAAATATGCCCTTCGGTAAGATAATCGAGTAAAAAACGCTAGCTCCAGATTCGTCCATCACAGCACCTCACAAATATCTAATTTCCAGAAATTAGATATTTTCCCAATCCCGCACGAGTGTCTATAAAGCAGGGAATTTTTATGATCAATTATTTAATAAATAACTGGCATAAATATAATTAAAAATTATTAAAGCAAAAAAGATTTTCGATGAACGGTTTGAATTGGCAGATGAATAGAATATTTTATGAGATGAAACTTTCTTGGGAGAATTGCTGATTTGATTTAGACCAAGTTTATTTGTTCCATTAGGTTTTTCCGGAACGATCCGCCGATGGGGAGGAGCTTTTTATTGATAATTAGCATGTTTTCGTCAATGGATTCAATTTTATCCAGACGAACAATATAGGAACGATGGATGCGCACAAAATCTTTGGCAGGCAGTTTGTTTTCAATACCTTTCATGGTTGAATGAACAATATATTTATCGGCAGTAGTAATGATCATGATATAGTCTGCCAAAGCTTCAATATAAATTATATCTTTGGTATTGATTTTAATGATTCTGGATTCAATTTTTACAAAAATGTTGTTCATATTAGCCGGCGCAATTTGGCGGACATTATATTCCTTTCTTGCTTTAGTGACTGCCTTCAAAAAACGAGAATAAGCAATTGGTTTTATAATGAAATCGGTAACATCAACATCGAAGGCTTCCACAGCGTATTTTTCATGCGCCGTAACCAAAATAATCTGCGGTTTGATATCCAAGGTTTTAATTAATTCCAATCCACTCATTTCAGGCATTTCCACATCAAGAAAAATGAGATGAATATTTTCATTACGAATGAAAGAGATCGCTTCAACAGCGCTGGAACAAGAAGCAATTAGATTCAGAAAATCAGTTCGCTTGACGTAGTCTTGAATGATGTGCCTGGATATATTATCATCATCGACGATTAGGCAATTCATGATAGCCCCGATTGGTGATTTTGCATTGACATTTTTAAATTCCTGCATTGAATAGTATTTTTAACAACTTTTACAGCCATTAGCTTGATAAATAAAAGTCATAAAGAATGAAAATGATATTTGCTGCCTTTCATTTCTTTTTGAAATTTAATCGTTTTATCATTCAATAATAATTGACTTTATAAATGATATTCGATTTTTAAAATTAGAGAACAAAATATATGCCAGAGCTAATAGTTTGATAGCTTTTTAGAAATACGTTCTCTAGCTTTCCACCTTTTATGCTGATCAACAAAAGTGAACTAA
>CAZNDR010000302.1:0-5782 GCA_964571835.1 uncultured Cytophagia bacterium
CCGCATGACCTGCGAACAGAAGATACAGGAGTACATCGCCCAAAGAGGGCTGGGGACTAACTGTCATTGAAGGCAACGCTTGTGGATTACCAGTCATCGCTGCTGATTCACCCGGTTTGCGGGATTCAGTCGTTGAAGGCAAAACCGGCTTGCTTTATCCCTATGGCGATATCGAAAAATTAGCTGAAATCATCATCAAATTAATTCGTGATGAAACGCTGAGACTTTTTTTTACCAAACAGTGTATGGAATGGGCCAGCCAATTTAATTGGAACAAATCGGCACAAGATATGATAAAATTACTAACCAAAGTTATGATTCGGAGGGAGCTGAATGCAAAACGATAGTCGATTAAACCGAATTTTAGCATTTTTTGTCTTTATTGTTTCAACCATAACCTATTTGCGCACCTGTGCGCCCACCACTTCTTTTTGGGACTGCGGTGAATTCATCACGAGCGCTTACACGCTGGGTATTCCTCATCCTCCTGGCGCGCCCTTGTATCTGCTCGTAGGGCGATTATTTAGTATGATCCCATTTGCTCATGATATCGGCTTTCGCATTAATATAATTTCATGCTTGGCAAGCGGCTTGACAATTATGCTCACCTACCTTATCATTGTTCGGCTGATTGTTATGTATCGTGGTAAAATACAAAATTCCATCGATCAGCTCATCGTTTACGGCGGCGCAGTGGTTGGCGCTCTGTCGTTGGCGTTTTCAGATAGCTTCTGGTTCAATTCTGTAGAAGCAGAAGTTTATGCCATCAGCATCTTTTTTACTGCTTACGTGATCTGGCTCATTTTTGTGTGGTACGAAAAAGCTGATAAGCCTTCCAGTGACAGATATATACTCTTCATCGCCTATTTAATCGGATTGGTCATTGGCGTTCATCTGTTGAGTATCTTAGCCCTGCCGGTTATTTTCTTGATTATCTATTTTAGAAAATATACCACCATTAATATGAATACTTTTCTCATTGTTACCGGATTAGGTGCTTTGCTGTTTTTTGCCATTTACCCAGGCATTGTCAAATGGTTGCCAAATTTAGCCTTGAAATTACAAAAAGCGACCGGACCTGAATTAACTGCCGTCTTTTTTGTTTTACTAATTGCCATGTTGATATTGGGCATCAGGTCTTCAGCCGTCAACTATCGACGAACAGCATATTTGATCTTGTCATCATTCTTAGTCATTTTAGTAGCCGTATCAACTTACACCGCTATTTATATCCGATCAAATTTAAATCCTGATTTAGATGAGAATGATCCTGAATCGCTGGAAAATATGGTCAGCTATTTGAACAGAGAGCAATATGGTGATTGGAGCTATGTCGATCGGCGGGCTCCTTTGTGGGAATATCAAATCAAAAAAATGTATATTCGCTACTTTGGCTGGCAGTTCATTGGTCAAGGACAAACCATAGGTGAAGATGAACGAATCGTCGAAACGTTGAGTCCTCGTGGCTTGTTTATGTTACCGTTTTTGGTTGGTCTGGTTGGCATGTTTCATCATTTTAAAAAGGACTGGAAAAACGCCTCAGCTATATTGCTGTTGTTTTTTATGACCGGCCTTGCTATCGTGTTATATTTGAACCAAGAAGACCCGCAACCGCGGGAAAGGGATTATGTCTATACAGGTTCCTTTCTGGCATTTGCTTTGTGGATCGGCATTGGCGCTTCGACTATTTTGGACTCGGTTTTTTCTGCCGTCAGCAAATCAAGAAAAACATTCAAATTGATCTCTATTAGCGCAGTTCTTCTGGTCTTGCTTTTGGGTCTGCCCGTTAATATGTACGCGTTTTTATATGATTCTCATGATAGAACTGGCAACTATGTTGCTTATGATTATTCTTACAATATTCTCCAGAGCTGCGAACCAAATGCTGTCCTATTCACCAATGGTGATAATGACACATTTCCGCTTTGGTTTCTGCAATATGTCTATGGCATTCGAAAAGATGTTCGGGTGGTCAATTTAAGTTTATTGAACACTCATTGGTACATCAAACAATTACGCGATCAGGAGCCAAGGGTACCCATCAGCTTGAATGATTTACAAGTTGATGCGCTGGAACCTCGGCTGTTCGAGAAAGGCATTGTGCGCATTCCAGTGCCCAAAAATACTTATCTGCAGGATATAGCCGATGCCTCAGAAAAAGTTCAACTGCTCGAGGATGTCGAACAACCGCCAGAAATTGTCTTCGAATTAAAGCCAACTCTATATGACAAGGCAATTCGAGTGCAAGATATTATGGTGCTCAACATTATTCGCAGCACCAAATTTCGACAGCCCATTTATTTTGCCCTTACGGTATCAACAGATAATCAACTAAATTTGAATAAATACCTGAGAATGGACGGGCTGGTTTACAAATTGGTAACCTATCCCGATGAGCGCATTTCTGCTTCTTTTCTACACGAAAATTTGATGAACAAATTTAAGTACCGCAACCTGGACAATGAAGAAGTATACTATAATGAAAATATCAAAGGTTTGCTGAGAAATTATCAAGGCGCGTTTTATAGTTTAGCTCAATTTTATCTGCGCGACAATATGCACAAACAGACCATTGAAATATTGGACAAGATGTTCACAGCTATGCCAGATACGATTATTCCCATGCGCCATGAATTACAATTTCAGTTTGGCTATATGTATTACACGGCAAACGAGAAAGACAAAGCACAAGCAGTTATAACGCGTCTGTTCAACCGTAATGATATTCCTCTGGATGAAAAATTGAAATACGTAAGCTATTATACTCAGCTATTCAAAGATGTCGCTCATAAAGCCGTGCCGGTGGTCAAAAAAATGATGCAGGAAAATCCAGGTTATGCCAATGCCGTGTACTGGCTGGCAAGTTATTATCAGCGCCAAAAGCAATATGATCAAGGGCTGGAAGTTCTTGCCAATTGGATGAATCGGGATCCAAATGATAAAAACGCCATCGCCTTAAAAAGCCAGCTACAAAAACTTATGGAAAAAGCCAAGCCTGATTCAGTTGTCTTTGATTCAGCTAAAACTGACTCCGCCAAAGAATAAATACGCTCACTGGAGAAGCTGAATGAATCAGAATTTCTATCACCGAATTTTTGCCTCGACGGTTTTTGTTTTCGCCTTTTTGGTCTATTATTTGACCGTGGCGCCGACAACCTCTTTTTGGGATTGTGGCGAATTTATCACCTGCGCTTACACATTAGGTGTACCCCATCCGCCCGGAGCGCCATTTTTCCTTCTCATCGGCAGAATCTTCAGCATGATTCCGTGGGCGGCTGACATCGGTTTGCGGGTGAATATCATTTCAGCGTTGGCTTCGTCCTTTACCGCTATGTTGACGTATCTCATCATTGTCAAGCTGATTAGCCTTGTACGCGGTGCAACAAAAAAATTTATTGATCAATTAATTCTGCACAGCAGCGGAGTTATCGCTGCGCTGGCTTTTGCTTTTTCTGATTCCCAGTGGTTTAATTCAGTGGAAGCTGAGGTTTATGCTATCAGCATGTTTTTTACAGCAATCATTATCTGGCTTATTCTTGTCTGGCGTGAAAAGGCAGACGATCCTGCCAGTGATAAATACCTGCTGCTCATTTCTTATTGCATTGGTTTAGCCATTGGTGTTCATCTGCTCAACATTTTAGCGTTGCCGGCAATTTTTATGATTTACTATTTCCGGAAACATCAATTCAGCTTTTTATCTTTTTTAACTTTTGTCATGATCTCTACTCTAATCTTCATTGGTATTTATCCAGGCATCGTCAAATCAATTCCAAATTTTGCTTTGTTTTTGATCGAGAATTTCGGACCGATCTCTGCTGCCATATTTTTTATAGTAGCCACATTGTCCTTGATAGCGGCGTTGGTATTTTTTGTCTGGAGAAATAATCGATTCGCTACGACGGCCATGTTGTGTTTTCTGCTCATTTTAATTGGCGCCTCTACTTTCACTACCATCTATTTGCGCTCACAATTGAATCCTGCTATCGATGAAAATGATCCGGAAAATATGAAAAATTTCGTCAGCTATATCAATCGGGAGCAATACGGCGATTGGAGTTATATCAAACGTCAAGCACCGTTATGGGAATATCAGATAAAAAAAATGTACCTGCGCTATTTTGGTTGGCAATTTATCGGCAAAGGAACAACAACCGACTCCGATGGATTAATAAAAGAAACGATCAGTCTGAATGGCCTGTGGGGATTGCCATTTCTAATCGGTTTGATAGGCTTGGTGTACCATTTTCGCAAAGATCGCCAGCAAGCTCTGGCGATTCTTTTATTGTTTATCATGACCGGTATTGCTATTGTTTTATATCTAAATCAGCCACAACCCCAGCCAAGGGAAAGGGATTATGTTTATGTCGGCTCATTTTTCGCTTTCGCCCTGTGGATTGGCCTAGGAATAGCGGCAATACTCGAATCGATTGCCGAATCGATTCTCAAAAAAAATAGCCAGCCCGGCATTTTATTGACGCTAACTGTCTTAGCAATATTAATACTTGTTCCCCTGAACATGTTCGCGATCAATTTTCATAACCACGATCGCTCAGGAAACTATATTGCCTACGACTATTCCTACAATTTGCTTCAATCGTGCGAAAAAGACGCGTTGCTCTTTACCAATGGTGATAATGACACTTTCCCACTCTGGTTTTTGCAGTACGTCTATCACATTCGCCCCGATGTCAGGATCATTAATCTCAGCCTGCTAAATACGCATTGGTACATCCGGCAATTACTTGATGAAGAGCCACGAGTGCCCATCAAGCTTTCGGACGATAATATTGATCAATTAGTACCAATTTATTGGCCTGAGAAAAAACTGATCAAAATCGAAGTGCCCAAAGAGGTGTATCAACAAGAGCTGAATGATCTGGGACACCACCGCCAATTGGTTTCAAAAGCTGAGTCGGCTAAACCGGAGATAAGCTTTGAACTGGGTCCAACTATCGGTGGACAGGGTTTGCGCGTGCAGGATATTATGATTTTAAATATCATTGCAGGCACTCAGTTTAAAAAACCAATCTATTTCGCTATCACTGTTTCGCATGACAATATGTTGAACTTGTCAGACTATCTGAGGATGGATGGCTTAGTTTTCAAATTGGTCACCTACCCCGGAGATCAAATTTCGCCATCACGATTAAAAACAAATCTATTTGAAACATTCAAGTACCGCAATTTAGACAATCCGAATGTTTACTACGATGACAATACCATCGGTTTATTGACCAACTATCGCTCAGCCTTTTTGCGCCTGGCAAGTTTTTATCATCAGGAAAAGATGTATTCCGATGTGCAGATAATCCTGGATGAAATGGCTAAAAAAATACCCGAGCGAGTGATTCCGATTCTTGATCCACGACTTTCATTAGGCATCGGAAATTTATATCTAGAGGCGGGTAAACCTGATGAATTTGAAAGAAGATTGAATACGCTTGTCAACTCGCCTGGAACTTCTACAGCACGAAAATTTGAATATGCCCAGGTTTTTTATCAATATCTGAATAAAGGTGAAAAAGCCGAAGAACTCGTGCTCCAAATTATCAATGATGAGCCAGATTTTCTCAATGGCTATTACTGGTTATTCAGCTATTATGAAGCAACCAAAAATTTCAGCCAAGGATACAATTTAGCTCAGCGTTTATTGAATTTGTATCCAGAAGATCGACAGGCAAAGAATCATGCTGAGCACTTTGAAAAACTATTACATGTCAGCAATTCGACGACAAATTAGGAGTAAGCTATCAGTCCCCGATTAAAATATTATATTACTGTC
>CAZNDR010000303.1:0-5775 GCA_964571835.1 uncultured Cytophagia bacterium
GCTATTAAAGCCACATCAAATTGAGATGCTCATTCAACACCAATCGAATTATTGTTCACTTGTACCAATTTAAAATTAATTTTCAGCTATTTAATTGTTTTTTGAATATCTTTCCTTTGCTCTTGGCATTATAAATACTCTGATTTCAGCCATTATTTTTTCTTGCAAATAGGGACTAAAGGAATTTTCGGTTACCAAATTGGCAATTTTTCGCTCAAGGCTATTTTTAGCCAAATATGAGCTAACAGGTTGGTTCGTTTGGAAAATTTAATCAAAAATTTAAATCATCGGCTTCGGCATTGTCGCCACGATAGCATAAACCAAATAAGCCTACCGCGGTAATAAAATCTAATTTCAGTTAAAAACAGAACTGGCCCGAAACGAATCAACCGCTTGTATTTTTTCGTCAGCTTCGATAATTGGGACGATAGATATTTTTATCCAGGAGGTATGAAGAAGCAATGAGTGGTTCCCTTTGGGACCATTTTTCTCCGAGGTGTAACAACTGAGTTTTTAAATGGTTAAAAAGGGGCGGTTCAACTGCGGTTTGTTTTTCTTTTCTGCCTACATCGGCTTGAGTGAAATCCTGGTGATTCAAACAATCACCACTGGCAAAGGTGATTAGCGCCCCCTCGATTCCTGCCGTTGCCAGCCCCCAGGTAAAGGCTTCTGCAGAATAGCGGCACAATAAAAAAAGACCCGCGCCAGCGCCGCTGCTTTTGATTGCCGGCAAAAAAAAATCGCGGGCGATATCCATTGCCGAAGTCAAAATATAAAAATTTATTTTTAATCGCCAGGCTATTTGCGCCAGCGAGCCAAGTGAACAACCATCACACGGTTTCTGCCATATTTGTTGATCGATTGCTGCCATTTCCGATTTCTCCAATACCAAACAGCGATGATTAAAAAAACCTACTGGGCAAATGGCTTTTTTTCTTTTTTCATCAAAAGGTTTCAAACAAAATCCGGGCGCTAAAACAAAATGTCGAGGATTAATTTTACCCTGTTGAAAAAGATCAGCTAATGGCTGCGTTCCCATCAACGGTTGCTTGTTCGATTCCCGAACTAACTGTTGATAGCGGGTGAAACCGCGAAACGCTTTTACCGGATGAAACAACAACACCCGAAAAAGATAATAATATGGGAACGGCCGGGTACAATTCCGTAAACTAAATTCCCAGAGCCGATAATGGAGAAACTCATGTTTATCAAGCCAGCGGGCAACAGTGATCAGCATTTTTCTTGCTCTTCAATTATATTGACAATTCCCGTTGCTCCATCAATTTCGATTAATTGACCGGGGACAATTTTTTGGGTTGCTTGGGCCACACTGGTTACAGCCGGCAGCTTGAATTCCCTGGCGATGATGGAAGCGTGTGATAAAATCCCACCGACTTCTAAGACTAAACCGGCAGCTTTGGCAAAAACCGGCGTCCAGGCTGGATCAACCGAGCGAGTAACTAAGATTGTTCCCGGCCTGATTCCTTCTGCTTGACTCAGCGAAAAGACCACGCTGGCTTCGGCGGTTATTTTCCCGGCGCTCACTCCCAGACCACGAAGCGGAGCTTCCGTTGTTTTGCTGTTTTTCCGAAGAGTGGACGGAGTGGCTGAGTGGGAGTTGGTTTGTTGCCATTTTTTATGCCGCGATGCTGCTTTTTTTTGAAGCGCGAACAGATCAACCTTAGCTCGAAAAATTTGTAAAAATTCTGATCGCCACAAGAAAAAAATCTGTTCGGCAAAGTCGAAGACCCGCTTTGCCACCAAACGCTGACCGACTTCTAAAATAATCCTTCTTTTTTCCGCCAAAGCAAGATGCCAGTAATAACGCTGATTCTCGCGCAGCAAAATGAATGAACGAGTCATTTTTAGCAAAGCAAAAATTAATTTCTTTTTAATCAAAGCTCTTAGCCAATGTTGTTTTGCTAAACTGGAGAGTAATAACGCTTCAGCTTGTTGTCGATTATTTTTCGCTTGCTCTTGACTCACCTCAATAGCTGATTTTCCTGGCGGTGCGGACATCAAAGCGCTGATCATTTTTTTGATAAACTGGGGATTGTCCCGCCAGGTCGGATAATAGGGATCGAGATTTTCAGAGCGATGTCCGTGATTTTGCAGAAATTTTTCTAACCGGCGATTGAAGTCAGGATTTTCCTCCAACTCACTGATGGCAATGTTCTGGTTTTTTCGCTTTTTGGTTTTGCAATCATGAGCTATCTGGGCTAATTCGAGATTAGCTTCGACAGTCTTGTTGCTGGGCAAACCGCTAAAAAGATCAGCTACGTTAAGCTCCTTGGTCTCCGGAAGCAATCGCGGTAAAATTAGTTCCATGGTATGAAACAGCAAATCGGCAAAGGTTATACTCCATCGATGATAAGAAAGAAATTCATCAGTTAAAGCCTCAACTTGAAGGAACCAATGGTGCAATTGAGATACATCCATTTGGCCGAGGGGTTTGGTGTTATTTGCTAACTGAGGTAGATAATATTTGAGAAAGCGCTGCCAGGCGCTCAAATGAAGTGGTGGGAAAAAATTGAGATCTCGAAAAACTAAACGAGAAATAAGGCAGGGCGTACGCTTCATCAATTCTTGCCACCACTTCCTTCGTTGGCTTTGATTAATGAAGGCAGTTTTTTTATCTGCAGACAGAGCAAAGTCCGGCACGACACTGTACAACGATTGAAACACCTCGATTCGAGTGTAGGGATAGGCAGCAAAAGTTTGGGTAATAGCGCGGCTTCGGCTTAATTTGTCAAATCCTAAATAATAAAGCGGCTGGCGCAGCGCTCGTTTTGTTATCCATTTGCCAATAATAGACCAGCCCAGCGGTGTAACCGGTGCCACAAACCTTTCAACAAAAAAATAATCAGTCCACCACTGGCCATTTTCATCACAACGCTGGCGCTCATTTCCCAATCCTGCCGTGGTAGGGCGCACCTGCAGCAGCCACAATTTCTGCTTTTCAATAGCCCATTCAATATCTACCGGCCTTCCAAAATATCTCTCTAAATTAAAACCGATGTTAATTAATTCCTCGATTTTTTCTTGAGCAAAAAGTGGAAATATCTTCTCCCAGCTTATCTTTTTATCTTTTACGGAAAGATAGCTAAGTTTCTTGGTGCTCTTATTAATTTGAATACGAAACGGATCAACCGCGCCACTCACGACTGCCTCTGCCGTCCCCGGTGAAAATTCGAGCCACATCATTTTTTCATCACCAATAACTGGGTCTCGGGTAAATAGCACACCGGCGAAATCAGGGTGAATCATTTGTTGAATGATGACAGCCATGGCTTTGGTTTCGGGGCAAATTTTTGCCAGGCGAAAATAACTTTGCACCTGAGGCAACCACAAAGACAGCCAGCACTTTTTTATCTTTTGCCAAGCGGCAATTTTGTCTTTGACGTCAAGAAAAGTGGCAAACTGACCGGCAAAGGATTGGTTTGCCGAATCCTCGACCGCTGTTGAGGAGCGCACGCTTACTGCTGCTATGGCTGATCGAGATTGTACCCCATTGAATTGGCGCTCAAATAGCTTCCAGAATTTTGCAGGCAAAATGCCATTGCCAAATTCAATTTCATCAAAGAATTTTTTGGCCTCTTCAAAGCTATCGACGTTATTAGTTGACGCCATAAATTTTTGAAAAATGTGCTGAAATAGTTTTGTGGTCACAACGAAAAAGGATGGTACTGAATAACCAGTTTTCAATAGCAAAGCCAAATTTTTGGCTTTATTGCCGATACTGTTTGGTAACTTGTTTACACAGTAAAAATCTTTGACAATAAATTTTTCCACCTGTCTGCCTAAAATATTTTCTAAAAGTCGAATTTGATTTTTAGCAATACTACAGTAATAAGAAAGTGGTTTTAAAATTTCACCTTTAAGTCTTCCTTTTTTAAGAGAAAAGTCAGGAGTGTTCCTAAAATAATTAAATTCTGAAACGACTTTCCGACGAGTATAATAAGAAAGCGCCAAATGCGCCCCAACGCATCATAGCTAAAGGCGATGATAGCAAGTAAATTTCCCTAATCCAAAATTCAAATCTCTAATTGCGGCGTAGCTATTCAATCGCCTTTTAAATGATACTCAAGATGAGTTTGGTTTTTAAAATTTATTACTTGCTATTTATTTGAGCATGGAGCAAAACGCGGCCTATGTTTCGGCTGCGCTCACCTGGACAGTGCTGAGATGCCATCCTGAGCGAAGTCATCGGGTGATGTCCCTTTTCACCAATGCCACATTCTTGGCAGAGCCAACGTTTTGGGATGCATTCCATTTTTTGAATCGTGGTAATTGATTTGTGGTGATTTCTTTCGTTTCAGTGTTAAAAAATTAATTTGAAATTCAAATTATTTTCTGTCGTCTTGAACTTTGACAGCCGTGGTATCTGTTGTCTTGTCGATGGTCTCATTCAGCGATGATGCTTTTTGGATTTCCCTCTGCTTTTTGAACCCGAGCATATCCGCCGTAGCAAGTAAGACAGCCTGGTAAAATTTCCCTCCTGTTTCCGAAATAGTTCAAAGGGCAAACCCTTTGTGCCGATAAATGGCCGCAAACTCCAAGAAAGCTGAGCGCCAACAAAAGCTAAAATGATAATCCAAAATCGGAACACCTGCACGCCAACTTTGGGATAGACATTCTTTTTTTCACAGGAAAATTTAAGTGCTTCGATAATGCTGTGCATGCCAAATAAGCCGGCGACTGCAAACACAGCCACATGAAGCAATTGCAAAAATGAATAATTACTTCCCGTAATCAGGAAAAATAATACAATGGGAGCAAACGATACTAAAATGGTCGTCGTCATGACAAAACCGGAAAGCAAAATCGATAACATGTGCAGCATGGTTAATTTCGAACCGAGAATGGTCTGGATGACGTACAAGGCTGGAAAGCAAATGAGAATAATCAGTACCAACAAAATAGGCACCTTCACTCCTGATGAAATCGCCTGGGCTAAGCCATTATAACAGCCCATGACAATTCCATAACAAAAAGAAAAGCTGATCATTACCACTAAATGATTCAATATTTTTTTCGACACCAGTTTGGCATTCATAATCATTTCATGATAGGCGTCCTTCTCATGAATGCTTTGAAAGAAATCCAGCGAAAATAGCTTTGATTCCATTTCAACCTCACCATTTAGCGTACCTGGTTATTTTTCTTTTTGGAGTTTTGCTTTGCTTATGATGTTTTTAAATTTATCATCAATGTGCTGCAAATACCACTCATCGATGATCGATTTTTTGAAACGCCACTCTTTGCCTAACTTGGCAGCAGGAATTTTTTTCTCCTGCGCCCAGCTATAAATTGTCTGTGGCTTGAGGCGCAAATACGCCGCCACTTCTTCCAGAGTCATTATTTCATCATGGGACATTTCAGTTCTCCCGTTTATTTTTATTTTGGTGAAATATAATGAATATTATTGTTTGTGTCAAGCATTTTATCACTTAATGCTGTTTCTTAGGCTTTACTATTGATCAGATGCACATCTTTGCTCAATTAATTGCCTACCGCAGGCTGCGCTTATTCATAAAATAAATCCTTGCTTATTAAAATAGATTCTGCTATTTTAGAAATAACTGATTGCTGCTGACAGTTGAATGTTCGTTTTTAGGATAAAATTAATAGTATGAATGACCAGTTGAAAAAAATCAAATGAAATGAAGGGCTAACGCCTAAAGAATTTGTGAGGAAATTAAAAGATCTCTGTTTTAAAAAACGGAGCAATTCAATTTTCATGAATAGCTCCGCCATTTATGGCGGAGAAACTTA
>CAZNDR010000304.1:0-5767 GCA_964571835.1 uncultured Cytophagia bacterium
ATATAGTATTATTTTACAAGGTCAAGCAGAATTCTTATTGTTATTAAAAAAAAATAATTTATCCTTTCTCTCAACATCACAAAACTCAACTGACCATTCAAGCTAATTACCATATTTTTTTGACAAGCATGAATTATTTCAAAAGCGATTACCAATAGCCTTTGGTGAGAATGAATCTTGGCTGGATTATTTTTTATTTCCTCAATATCTTTTCCGACTCAATTTGTCTGAAAATATCATGCAAAAATGCCACGTAAACTTCTTCCTTTTTTCTTTTTTCGGGATGGAAGGGATACAAAAAAATCAACAGCGACTGCACCCATTTGCCAATTGACGCCTGGCGGGAATAGGTCTTGACTAATTGTTTTTTTGAATTAAATAGCTCCACATTTACCGAATATGAGCTTGTATAGGGGACGGGGAATAATGTCGCTGTGACAGTCGAAACGATCACGCCCAGAAAATATTTGGAGAAAGATTTTTCTCGACTAAATTTCATTTTGATTATAAAGTCATGAGACTTTTCCAGGCTATCTTTTAGCGCTCTTCTTTTTGGCTCGTTGACGTCCGAGGCATAGTCAGTAAAGGTGGCATAACTTTTCACATTGCTGAATTCATTAAGCGCATCCTGAAAAAAGTCATCGAAGCCGCTGATTCTTTGATATCGATCGTCCAATTTGGGAATGGCATCGTAACCTTTTATCTGTCTGAGATGGCTGAAAACGAATAAGACGCTCACACCATCGGCGCCATAGTTTTTTTGTGCCGGTGACGCATATTTGCCTTTGAGGCTGGATTTAAAAGCGGCACAGCTTAATAGCGATAAATTTACAAGCAGCAAAAGAATTGGTAAACTAATAATTTTTTCTTTCATTCTTGAACCTCCGCGTTTCTTTTGTTAGAATATTCCACTAAAAAAGCCGCTCCACATAGAGCAATTGGAAAAGGAATTAACGAGTACATAAGCAGACGAAGATAGATATCGAATCTCGACCAACCGCTAAAATAGAAAAGTACTAACATTGCTAAGGCAATAATAATGAAACCGGCAATCAAGGGAAAACGCTGCGAAAGAAGTGCAACTGCTAAAAAGACAAGAAAAGGAATCGCCTCGATGAGTGCACCCAAACTGATTCCATGCGAAAGGAGGGCAAACAGGAGCCAAAAGCCACTGATGACGTACAAGATGAGCCGAGCACCTTTGGCAGCACCATAATTATAAAACAGACTTGCCAGTAGCTTTGCCATCAATGGCATAAGCAATAGCATGTACCAAATAGTTCCTGGCTGCTGCTGTTGGGCTGAAAAATTAATAATGATATAAAATAATAGCGCTGCCACATAAGTGTAAAAGGCGATATGGCTGGAAAAATTGCCAATATAGTTTTGCCTTTCATCAAGCGACTTAATTTTTATGATGCCTCGACAAAATAATAGAACATAATTTTTAAAACCTTTTACCAGGCCATAACTTTGAATTAAGCAGATAGCCATTTTGATTAACATCGGAAGCAAGAGCAGCAAGAGGAAAATGCTGTTTTTCTTTCCCCCGAAATTTTTAATGAGCACGAACAATAACAGTCCTGAAAAAACAAAATAAGCAATGTGGCTGGAAAAATGACCGATTTGTTTTTGCCGCTCGTCCGATTGGGTTTGGCGGCTAAATTCCCGCATCAATGGCACTGCCAGCGCCACTAAAACAAATAGTGCTAACAGCGGAAAGGGAATATCATTGCCAAGCAGCACTAAGAGCATAACCAAAAAAAGCCACAGACTTTTGAGCATACTGACAGAAATTTTCATCGATTTTTCCCTGGAATTAAAATTATCAGTCTTCTTCATCGAGCGCAAACATATCTTCGACTTTTGCGCCAAGCACGCGCGATAATTTTAAGGCTAATTTTACCGACGGATTAAAAGTGCCTTTCTCGATGGCAATAATTGTCTGCCGGGCGACTTTTACCCTTTCCGCCAGTTCTTGCTGAGTCATTTCATCTGTTAAGAATCGGTAGTAGCGAAGTTTGTTTTTCATGGATGAAATGTAATCTTTTCATTACTAAATGTCAAGTATTATTTTTAAGAGAGCAAATTATTTTTCACTTAATTTTCGCATTAGTTTTTTTCAGGCACCTTAAAAAATGTGAACAAAGAGTCCCTTAATGAAAAATATTTTATTGTTTTCCATCAAAAAAATCCTTATTTTGCTAACGGAAATAGAACAGGTTGGCAAGGCGCAGCTTCACTTTGGTAATTTAAAAATTTGGAGGATTGATTATGGCTGGTATTTATCGTTTTTCAGCAGGTCCCTGGAATATTAGCGAAGGCGCAGACTCGTTTGGCCCGCCGGTTCGCCAAACCATTGCTTTTGTTGAAAAAGTCAAGACCCTTAAAAGGCTCGGCTTTGACGCTGTCCAGTTTCATGACGATGATGCTGTTCCCGATATCAACACGCTCAACTACCAACAGGTTATCGAACAGGCGCGCCAGACTCGCCTGATTTTGGATGATTTCGGTTTGAAGGCGGAAATCGTCGCCCCCCGTCTTTGGGAAGACCCTCGAACCATCGACGGCAGCTACACTTCGAATGATCCGCAAGCACGAATTTATGCACTCGAGCGCAGCAAACAAACTATCGATATCGCTCATGAATTGGGCACCAATTTGATGGTGTTATGGTTGGCTCGCGAAGGCACCTACATTCGCGAAGCCAAAGATAGCAAAGTTGCTGTCGATTTGTTGATTCAGGCTATCAATGAAATGCTTGAATATGATTCAGAAATTCGCATTGCCATCGAGCCAAAACCCAATGAACCCATGGATCAAGCGTACCTGCCCACCGCCGGCCATGCCATTGCCTTGGCTTTTAAAACAATTGATCCCGATCGGGTGGGCGTTAATATCGAGAGCGCCCATGCCATTCTTGCTGGCTTGGATCCATCAGACGAGATGGGCTTTGCCCTCGCCTTTCAAAAATTATGGACGGTACATCTGAATGATCAAAACGGGCTGAAATTTGATGAAGATAAAGCCTTCGGTTCAGTCGATTTGCGCCGCGCTTTTAACCAGGTTCGGATTTTGGAAAAATATAATTATGGTCAAAACGGCGAATACGTTGGACTAGATGTCAAAGCGATGCGCACACAAAAGGTCGATGTGTCAGCAAAACATTTGTCAAATAGCAAAGAAATTTTTCTCAGATTAGTCAAAATGGTGCGCTCCCTAAATAATGAAGAAATTGATCGGCTGGTAACATCACGAGATTATGACCAATTGGATTGGCTCATTGTGAATCATCTGCTTAAATAAATTGGGAACAAAGAAAAAATAAGGAAGGTGCTTAACTTGGCCAGTTCGTTTTTTGTTTTGGCGACCGCGGCAATGGTTTTCTTTTGTAATTTGCATGCACAGCTCAAACCAGAGGCACAACAAGCAGAAGTGATTTATCACCTATTCCTGCGCAGCTTTTATGATAGCAATGGCGACGGACATGGCGATCTCACTGGGCTTCGAGAAAAACTGGATTATCTGCAGGAATTAGGCGTAACCTCTGTTTTACTTACACCACTTTATGCCTCTGATTTTTATCACAATTATTTTCCCATCGATTTTGAAAAGATCGATCCCGAATTTGGCACAAAAGAAGACTATTTTGCTCTCCTAAATGAGATGCATCGCCGTGGCATGAAATTATATATGGACATGGAGATTCATTACGTTACTGCTGACCATTTATGGTACAAAGATTCCTTTCAAAATCCATCTTCACCTTACAGCGAGTATATTGTTTATAATGGTCCCAATAACACTGATCCGGAATCGATCATTCATAATCTTACGGACATGTTATCCTACGACGGCAAAATAATAAAATTTTGCACCATCAATTTGTACCATCAAAAAGTAAAAGATTATTTTTATCATCTGTTTGCCTATTGGGTTGATCCAAATAGCGATGGCGAATTCGATGACGGCATCGATGGCTTTCGCATCGATCACATGCTGGATGACCTTGATTGGAAAGGAAAAATTACCGGCTTGCTGGCTAATTTTTGGAAACCACTTATTCATCAATTGCAGCTGATCAATCCTAATGTTGTTTTTTTCGCTGAGCAGGGCGATTGGGGTTATGGCGCTGATTATTTTTTGCAGGGTGATGTCAGCTCCGTGTTTGCATTCCCGCTTTCTCAGGCAATCAGACAATTGAATAAAAAGGGAATTCAAAATAAAGCAGATACCACACAACTGGCGACTCCGCAAAACAAGTGTCAATTGATTTTCATTGAAAATCATGACATGCCCAGAATTGCCACTGTTTTCCAGGGCTCACTTGCTAAATTAAAAATTGGTGCTGCCTTGACTATTTTATTAAAAGGTGTACCAACAATTTATTATGGACAGGAACTGGGCATGACTGGCGCCAACGGTTTTGGCAAATTTGGCGTCTCTGATGGTAATGATATTCCAGTTCGAGAAGCGTTCGAGTGGTACAAAACTGTTGCCGGAAAGGGAATGGCGCTCTGGTACAAAAATAGCGGTCCGTGGTGGGATCAAACTCAATTAAGAGACAATGATGGCATTTCGCTTGAAGAGCAAAAATCAGACAGCAGTTCATTGTGGAATTTTTATAAAACGCTCTTGGCGTTTCGCCAAGACAATCCGATTATTCAAACCGGCTCGATGAAATTTGTTGAAAACGATAATAAAAATGTAATTTCCTTCCTTCGCTGGGAAAAAGAAGAGGCTATTTTGGTGATTATCAATCTGAGTGATTGCAATGAAACGGCTAATTTGGAAATGGCAAATTTCTCTCTAAAAACAGATAAACCCAAATTTTCAAATCTGCTCCATCAGGCGAAAGAAAAACCAATAATAAAAGCGGGACAAAATATTTCTGTGATCTTATCTCCTTTTGAAATTCAGGTGTGGTGATCCCACAGTTTGATGGCTGGTACCAAAAATCAAAAATAAGTTAATCAAATTGTGAGCATGATTGATTATTTGTAACTCCAATAGCTTCGGCACTTCACGATTATTTTTTCGCTCCATGACAAAAGTCGCTCCGGTGGCTTCAAGTAATAACTGCAACAATTTAACTTAATAATTATCAAGCAAATTCATTTTCCCCAAAATCCCTTCAGCCTGGTGTGAGAGGGCTTTTGGGGATAATGAATTGTTAAAATCTTGAATTTTCAAGCTTCTTGTATGTTGCACTTAATACTTGAACCTATGACTTAAAATAAAAGCAGACTTTAGAAAATCAAGCTAGCGTTTTATCGTTGGTATTGTCGAGCTGAGCGATTTGGCAAAATTATTGGCATTCTATAAGTGCCATGATAAAAAGCAATCATTGACCAGAGGCGGCGCATTAAAACTGGATTTATCGATAACCCTAACTGAGGTAAATTCCGTTCCAGATCTGTTCGACTAAAGCTGCTCATCCCGGCATGAAACCGATTTTCTGCGGGCGAAAGAAAGGCTTCTGCGAAGCCCCTAAAACCAGTGAGACGACATTTTATAATTTTTGTTTATCTCCATCAGGCTAAATGGGGATGGTTCTTTGTAGACAATTCTGCCGGCTAATGTTTCCGAACTATGCTTAAATAACGCTGGTGAAGCGGAACCCAAAATAATGAAGCGACCAGCGATACGATGCTTATCAATAAGACTTTTTAACAAAGGAAACAATTCCGGAATTCTTTGTCTTTCATCTAATAATATAAATGACCAGTCAAAAAGCTGATTGGGCTAAAGCCCACGTGATTTCGGA
>CAZNDR010000305.1:0-5765 GCA_964571835.1 uncultured Cytophagia bacterium
TCCGAAATCACGTGGGCTTTCGCCCAATCAGCTTTTTGACTGGTCATTCATATTACCAATACCCGCTACTAAAAACTGACAACGAACAACCAAAAACGATTTCGTCAGCACAGTTGATTTATTGACAATACAAGGAAAAAAATCAATGACAGGTGGATTTACTTTAATGGGTTGGCTTTTTCTGATTGTTGCTTGGGGATTTATTTTTTCGATTACTATTTTTTGTTTCTGGAGAATTTTTAAACAGAACCATAAAAAATAGTTGCTACCTCTTCTGGAAATCTCCCGCCGGTTGAGGCATGAAACCAGCGGGAGCTTCTTTCCGTTTTTTGCTTTCTTACTTTGGCCTGTCAGCCATGAGACGTTTTATAACTTCTATTTCAGCGGGATTTCGATTTTAAAAGTAGTGCCTTTTTCTCGTATTAATTCGATCCGGCCGCGCACTTGTTTGACCAGTAACTTAAGGAGCACCAAGCCGAAAGATTCAGATTTTTGAAAATCAATATGTTCAGGAAAACCAATCCCATTATCGCTTACCACTAATTCAAAAAGCTTTTCAGTTTGCGGTCGCAAACTGAGGTTGATTTGTCCTTTTCGATTTCCGGGGAAGGCATGTCGAAGCGCATTGGACAACAGCTCATTGAGCAACAGCCCGCAAGGTATGGCAGTATCGATATCGAGTAACACATCGCTTAAGTCTTTTTTAAAAGAGATTTTTTCTCGGATTTCACGGGAAAACATCATTTCTTTGATGACTGTCTCGATGTACTGTTTAAAATTGATATTGGCAAAATCCTGGGTGGCGTACATCTGTTCATGGACGATGGCCATGGACAACATTCTTCGTTTGCTTTCCTCTAAAATATGGGCAGTCCTTAAATCATCTGTTCGAGTTGCTTGCAAATTTAACAAACTGACCATAACCTGCAAGTTATTTTTAACCCGATGATGGATCTCGCTGACCAGAGCTGTTTTCTCTTTGAGCAGCGATCGCAGCGTTTTTTCTGCATTTTTTAATGCTGAAATATCGGTATAAACCGCCATTGTCCCTTCGATCTTATCGTCGATAGTCAGCGGCGCTCCGGATAAAATTAAATCAACTGCGGTACCATCTTTGCGATAGCGGACGATCTCCCGGTTGAAAATCGATTCTCCGGAAAGCACGTGTTTGCTAAGGTTTTGTGCTTCTGCTTTGACCTCGGGATTGGTAATGATATCATCGATATTTTTCCCCAAAACTTCCTGCCAGCTATAGCCAAATATTTTTTCCGCTGCGCTGTTCCAATCGATCACCCGGTTTTTTTTGTCCAGCGTGGCAATGGCGCTGGGATTGGATTTCAACAACATTTCTAGATACGTCTGTCTTTTTTTGATTTCTGCCTCGGCGTGTTTTCTTTCACTGATATCGCGGATAAAAGCCAGCGATAGTCTTTCGCCATCAAATTCAACCACCGTGGCGCTGATTTCCACTGGCAGCCGAGATTGATCTTTTCGAATCAGTTCAAGTTCATAAATAGGTTGTGTAACTTTGCCGGCTAATCGATCAGTCATATGCTGGAGAACGAAATTATGATATTCAGGCGCTACAAAAGCTAAAATATTTTTCCCTAATAGTTCTTCACTGGTATAGCCAGCGAGTTTAGCGGTTGCCCGATTAGCAAACTTAATGACACCCTGTTGATGTAAAATAATTGCATCGAGACTATTTTCTACCACAGCCTGATATTTTTTTTCGCTTTCGTGCCGTGCTTGCTCAGCTAAATGGCGCTGGGTGATGTCATGAACCGTGCCCCTCAACTTGATAATTTTGCCCGCTTCATCTTTCACCGGAACCATGGTCGCAGCATAATAGCCAACTTTGCCGCTGGGCAGCTTGACCTCCACATCATATTCAAACGAGTCACCAGTTTGCAGTGCGCGCCTGGTGTAGTCCCGCAATAATTTTGCCTGTTCGGCTGAATAATATTTTGCTTCTTCCTTTTCCGACGGAGGGCCGAGCGAAGGCACACGTTCGTAGAGCCGATACGTCTGATCCGACCAGGTGATTTTCTGAGTGGCAACATCAAAATCCCAATCGCCGATTCGCCCGATTTCTTGGGCATATTTTAAACGCTGCTCATTTTGTATTAATGCTTTTTCTGCCTGCCAGCGTTCAGTAACGTCAGCGCCCAAAGCAATATTGCCCACTGTCCTGCCCTGTTCATCAACTAAATTATTGGAATGCCAGGAGATGATTTTATGCGCTCCATTTTTGCAGCGAATATTAGTTTCAAAATTTTCCACCTGCTTGCCTTGCTGAATAATGGCCATGGCTTGACTAAAAATCTGGCCCCGATACTCCGGCGATGGGTAAAGCCACTCCCAAATTTTTGCATGTCCTAATACCTCCTGCTTGGAGTAACCTGAAATGTCTTCGGCCGCTCGGTTCCAAGAAGTGACGTTCCCGTTGGCGTCAAGCGTATTGATCCAGATGGCAGCCGTTTCCAGCATCTGCTTCTGAAAGCACAATAGCGAAGCAGCCTTTTCTTCAGCTTGGCGGCGAATGGCTACCTCTTTTTCCAGCTCGAGCATCTTCTTCTCCAGCTTTTTTACCAGTCGTTCACTGTACAGCTTAAGCACATCCTTTTCTTCTTTAGCAGTGACCTTCTTCAATTGTCGTTTCGGTTTGATTTTTCCATTTTTCACGTCGGTTATCAGCTTGGTAATGGTTGCCAAAAATTTATCCGGCTCCATTGGCTTGCGCAAATAAATTTCGGCGCCCACCTTTTTTGCCAGCTCTTCATCGCGTTGGTCAGTGTAGGTTGCCGTATAAAAAATAAACGGGATGCTAAAATATTGCTTGTCTGCCTTGACCTGTCGGCAGAATTCAAAGCCGTCCATCACTGGCATCAAAATATCTGAGATGATGACATCAATCGGGCCGGCCTTTAGTTGCGCCAATCCTTGTTCACCATTCATGGCAGCGACTACCTGGTAGCCGCTGGATTTTAACAATGACTCTAAAAGATAAAGCGTGTCTTTGTCATTGTCAACGATTAATATGTTCATCATTTTGCCTTTCTGTTCTTAATATGGAGGAAAGGAAATTTTGATTTTTTTTATTTTTATTACCAGCGATGAATCGCTGGTCCATTTACAATTGTCCGCCCAGGCAGACGATGGAAAACTGCCACGACATTTAGGTTGTGGGCTAATAATTGCCACGACATTCATGTCATCGGCTACTAATTTATAAGACATTCACTTCATGGGCTAATAATTGCCGTAACATCCATACTACCGGCATTAAAAATCCAGACTATAAAAATTTCTGCAATTCATCCATCACTGTCTCTGGATTAATGGGTTTTTCAATGTAACCGCTGCAACCGGCTGCCAATGCTTTTTCCTTGTCACCAACCATTGCATAAGAGGTCATAGCCACAATAGGAATTTTGCTGTTTACTTGCGCAGCGCAAATTTTTTGGGTGGCTTCAAGACCGCTCATGTCTGGCAATTGAATATCCATCACAATCAAGTCTGGTTTTTCGCTGAGCGCTTTTTCGATCCCTGTCTTGCCGTCTCTCGCCTCAATGGCCAGGTAGCCGTATTTTCCCAACAAAAATCTTATTAAATAAAGATTGTTTTCATTATCTTCGATGACTAAGATTTTTTTCATTCGGTCGTTTTCCTCTATTTTTGTTCATGTGTAATGGGTGAAACGTGCTTCTATTGGCACATTGGATCATAAGTTTGGCAGATCGTTACGGCTGAAGGAGGCGGTCGATTCTATTTTCGACTGGTAGAGAAAGCCATCAGCCTTAATTTTATAAGATCGCGGTTGTGCTATAATCGTTACAAGCAGGCGGATAATTTGAGTATTCAGTCTGATACGATGCTGAACGACGGCGTCGGTTAGCATTTTGCCAGCTCGATGATACCGTCCCGGCTCGCTCGCGGCGAGTCTAAAACATATTCGCCAAAGCAGGCTCTGTCTTTGCCCGTGCCGCGTGAATAACCCTCTTCGATATTGGCGCACATTGACCCCAGCGCCTGATATAATTGATCTGACAAATTAATCGAGCGTTGGTCATTCATTAATTTTGTCGCCTCGTGCCATTCCCTATCAGCCAAAAACAAGGCTCACCGATACATCGCTATTCTCCCAAGCGAATCACTCTTAATTTCTAAGAGTACTGTCTTTTCCTGTTCCTCATAATTCATACGCTACGCCTCACGTATTACTCATTACGCTTTGCGCCCACTGCTTATCGGCAACGTCACCACGAACTCACTCCCCTTCCCATATTGACTGCTCACTGTTATTTCGCCGCCTAACAATATAGCAATTTTTTTCGACAAATACAAGCCTAAACCTGTTCCATCCTGCTTTTTAATTAAAGTAACTTCAATCTGCTGGAACGGCTGAAAGAGGCGGCTCGTATCAGCGCTCTTAATGCCAATGCCGGTATCCTTCACCCTAAGCTGAAAATAGTAGCGATTGATTTGTTGCACCGTTACTGTCACCTGTCCGTGATCAGTAAATTTAATCGCGTTGCTGACCAGGTTCATCACAATTTGTTTTAGCCGCCTTTGATCGCTGGAAACAGAAAAGTTTTTGGCAATGACTTTTTTTAGGGTAAGATTTTTATCAGCCGCGGCTTGCTGAAAACCAGCCAAAACTTCTTCGATAAACGTGGCGATAGAAAATTTTTCTACCATAATTTCTATTTTGCCAGCTTCGATTTTACTGATGTCTAACACGTCATTGATCAGTCGCAGCAGATGTTTGGCACTGTTGTTGACAATGTTCAATTGTTTCTTTTGTTCAGCTTGCAACTCGCCTGATAAGCCCATCAACATAATGCCAGTAAAGCCAATAATGGAATTGAGCGGTGTGCGCAGCTCGTGGCTCATGCTGGCTAAAAAAACTGATTTGAGTCGGTCAGCTTCTTGCAAGCGGACGTTGGCTTGTGCCAGCTCCGCGGTGCGTTCAGCAACCTTTTGGTCCAATTGTAGGCTATGCTGCTTTAACTCCTCGTAGAGCAGCGCGTTTTGCAGAGCAATGGAGATCTGGCTGGCGAGCGTATCGAGGAATTCAGCCTGCGCCGAGAAATCGCGCGCCTCATCCGCGGCCAGCCCGACCACGCCGATGATCTCGGTCCCGCTGCGCAATGGAAGGGCGGCGAAGGAGCGGAAACCGGCTTTCTTGCATTCCTCCCAGGTGCAGCGCATGTCGCTGAAAATGTCGCGCGAGAAGAGCGGCCTGGCCTCCGTCACCGCGAGCCCGCAGATGCACTCGCCGACGCGGTGTTCGGGGATGGCGCCCAGCCGTTTGCCAGCCTTCTTTGGCGCAATGCCTTTCAAAATCAATTTCCCGCCATCGCGCAGGAAGAGGAAGGCCAGGTCGGGGTGGACGGAATCCAACATGCCTCTGACAGCCGCGGCGCAGGTTTCGTCGAGCGAGAGCGTGGCGCTCGTCTGCCGGCCGAGGGCGTTGAGGGCAGACAGTTCCTCGGCGCGGCGGCGGGTCTCTTCAAGCAGGCGGGCATTTTGGATGGCGATGGCCGCCTGGTTGGAGAGGGTGCGGCACAAGTCTATCTGACGCTGGGAAAAGAAGCCGGGCTGCCCCACCGTTCCGAGGATCAACACGCCGAGTACCTTCTCAACAACCAATAGCGGCACATAGAGCAGCGTGCGCAGGCCGCGCGCTTCACAAATGACGCGTTCGGCCTCGGTCAGGTCAGCGGTGGCCGAGTCGGCCAGGAAGAGAGGCTGGCCTGTGG
>CAZNDR010000306.1:0-5748 GCA_964571835.1 uncultured Cytophagia bacterium
GACCGGTTTATTTTCAACTAAAAGATCTATTCGATAACCACAATCTAATTTGACCTCTTCAAATACGAAAGGCATTGCTTTTTCTTTCTCAACTGAAAGATCAGCTTGTTTTATCATATAGAATAAACATTCTTTGTAAGCTGATTCCAACAATCCAGGACCTAATGCTTTATGAACTTGTATTGCAAGTCCAATAATCTTGTTTGCTATCTCATTTTCATTCATTTTTTATGTCCTTAGTGTTCTTTGTGCCTCCGTGGTGATCTTTGTGGTTTGATCTTTTTGTAAAAAAACAAAGAATTGATCCGTAATATTATAAAGTCAAAAAAAATCAAACTGCCCTCAGCGCCTCACTGCCACTCACAATTTCCAAAATCTCAGCGGTGATTTTTCCTTGGCGCACTTTGTTGTATTCCATGGTCAAGTCATTGATGAGATTATTAGCATTTTCGGTGGCATATTCCATGGCCGTCATACGGGCGCCCATTTCCGAGGCAAACGTCTCCAACAGTACTCGCCAAATTTTTACATTAATGTGTCGAGGACAAAGTGTGTCCAATATTTTAATCGGATCCGGCTCAAAAATAAAATCAACGTCTTTGATTTTTTCGTCAGGCAGTAAGGGAATTAGCGGCAGCAATGGTTCTACAGTCACTTCCTGGCGGATGGCAGATTTGAATTGATTGTAAACCAAGTCAATGCGATCAATTTTATTGGCGATATATAAATCAATAATAAGCCGGCCAATATCGACCGCCTTCTTGAATGAAAGGTCTTTGAAAAATTTGACATAGCTACCAATTATTTGGTAGTTTCTTCGGCTAAAATAATCTCTTCCCTTTTTGCCGACAAGAATTAAATTGAGGTCTTTGTCGGCAAATTTGGCAAACTCCTTTTCAGCGCGGCGAATGATGTTATTATTGAATGATCCGCACAATCCCTGATCTGCGGTGAAAATGACATAACCTATTCGTTTTGGCTCGCGTACCGCTAACAAGGGATGAAGATTTCTATCCACATCGCTGGCGACATGCCCCATGATGTCGCTCAATCGGTGGGCATACGGCCGGGCTTGCAAGATCGATTGCTGTGCGCGGCGGAATTTTACCGCAGCGACCATCTTCAGCGCACGGGTGATCTGTTGAGTTTTTTTAACGCCAGTAATGCGTTGTTTTATTTCTCTGAGTGTTGCCATATTTTATTTTTGTTTTTGCACACATTGAATCAGGCGGAGGGAAAAATTTTTTAGCATTTCCTTGAAGGCGTCGTACGCCATTCGGTGGTCATAAATTCAAAAAAGATAACCCCCTTGGAGTTAAGAATCTATTGACGTATGAAATTCGAATCCTCAATTCGCTTATCATTAGATGAAATAAAGTAAGATCTTTAAATTCATTCCTGAACAGTAAACAGCGACATAAATTCTTGGCAAGCATCTTGCAAGTCAGCTTGTAACTCGTCATTAAGAGCTTTTTTATCAGCGATATCTTTCAGCACCTGCGCTCGTTTGGCTTCTAGATATTGATAGAATTCATTTTCCAAGCGACTAATTTCTTTCAAGGGTATTTCATCCAAAAATCCGTGCGTGCCCAGAAAAATGATCGCGATCTGCTTTTCGACTGGCAAAGTTTGATTTTGCTGCTGCTTTAAAATTTCCACCATACGTTCGCCGCGCCTGAGTTGGGCTTGTGTCGCTTTATCCAATTCAGAGCTGAATTTGGCAAAACTTTCCAATTCGCGGTATTGCGCCAATTCCAATCGCAAGCGGCCGGCTACCTGCTTCATCGCTTTGATCTGAGCATTCCCGCCGACTCGAGAGACAGACAAACCGACGTTGATCGCTGGTCGAACGCCGCCATAAAACAGATCTGCTTCCAGATAGATTTGACCATCGGTAATAGAAATAACATTGGTCGGAATATAGGCAGAAAAATCTCCGGCTTGCGTTTCCACAATCGGTAGCGCCGTTAGCGAGCCACCTCCGTGCTGATCGTTCAGTTTTGCCGCCCGTTCCAACAAGCGTGAATGCAAATAGAAAATATCACCGGGATAAGCTTCACGCCCCGGCGGACGACGCAGCAGCAGCGACACCTGGCGGTAAGCCCAAGCATGTTTGGACAGATCATCATAAATGACCAACGCATGTTTGCCATTATCGCGAAAATATTCACCCATGGCTGCGCCGCTGTAAGGGGCTATGTAAGTAAAAGGAGCTGGATCATTGGCGTTGGACAAGACGACGGTCGTGTACTCCATGGCGCCATTTTTTTCAAAGGTCTGCACCACTTTGGAGGTGGTCGATCCTTTTTGCCCGATGGCGACGTAAATGCAATAAACATCCTGCCCTTTTTGGTTCAAAATGGTATCGATGACCAGCGTGCTTTTGCCGATCTGCCTGTCGCCGATGATCAGTTCGCGCTGCCCGCGTCCAATGGGGATCATCGAGTCGATAGCTTTTAAGCCGGTCTGTAACGGTTCTTTGACTGGCTGTCTGGCAACCACACCTGGCGCTTTTTTTTCTAGCGGCAAATAGGCTGCTGTTTTTATCGATCCCTTGCCATCCAGCGGCTGCCCTAACGGATTAACTACTCTCCCCACTAATTGCTCACCAACCGGAACGGACATGACCCGACCGGTCCGTTTGACTCTGTCGCCCTCTTTGAGAAATTTTTCGCTGCCGAACAAAATGCAGCCGACATTGTCCTCTTCAAGATTTAGCGCCATGCCGAACACGCCGTGAGGAAATTCAACCAGTTCATTGGCCATAACATGTTGTAATCCATAGACTCGAGCAATCCCATCGCCAACTTGAATGATCTCGCCGATCTCTTCAAAACGAGTAACTGATTCGTACTTTTCGATTTGCTTTTTGATTACTGATGATATTTCGTTTGCTTTGACTTCCATAATTTTTTTTTAATTTTGCGTTAAATATATTTTCATCTTTTTAAATTGTGTCAGTAAGCTGGCATCAAAAACCTGGCCATTAACATTGATGATAAAACCGCCGATTAGCGAGGCATCGATTTTATTTTCCAAAGAAACATTTGCTTGCAAATAACCGGCCAGCAATCGAGTCAAATCTGAAACAGCGGAATCAGCTAACGGTGCCGCGGATATAACTTCGGCTCTGACACGATTTCTAAAACTATCATTCAACTGCTGCAACTCAAACAAAATCTGTCTCAACATAACGAAGCGGTTATTTTTTAATACAACCTGTAAAAAACTAAAAAAGATTTCAGAATAATGGCTCTGCAAAAAGTCTAATAGCTGTCGTTCCCGCTGCACCACATTGGGCAACTTGAGCAATTGCTGAAGTCCTCTGCTTTCGTCTAAAAGGGACAGAAAACCATTAAACTCCTTCAGCACCTCTTCCAGACAATTGCTGTCTCTGGCGATTTCGAAAAGCGCCCTGGCATATCTTTTCGCTGTGGCAGTTACTATCATTGTCTCTGCCTCAATTCATTGATGTATTTTTGAAAAAGATTTGCCCGTTGTTGTTCAGATAATGTGTCGCCCACTACTTTTTGAGCTGCCAACACAGCCAAATCCACGATATAGTTTTTAACCTCGGCAATGGCTGCTTCTTTGCTGAGCCCAATTTCTGCTCTGGCGCGATCAATTAGCTGCTCAGCTTGTTGCTGCGCCTGCGCCATAATTTCATTGCGCGTCTGTTCAGCCATATCTTTGCTGTCATTTAGTATTTTTATCGATTCTTTTTTCGCCTCGTCAATCAGACTTCTTTGTTCTGCTAAATATTTTTCAGCTTCATTTTTATCTTTTTCAGCCTGATAAATCGCAGCTTTGATGCGATTTTCTCTATCTTCCAATCCTTTGAGAATTGGTCCCCAGGCAAATTTTTTAAGAATCAACAATAGTATAATGAAGGTCAAAACAGTCCAAAATATCGTGCCTGTGTCCGGACTTAATAAATCCATGAACCTTTATTCCTACTTTAAATTTTAAATTTTTTTTCCCAAGAGAATTTCTTCCTTCAAGAGCAGCATGTTTAATTTGATTGATGATGCTACGTCCTATTTAAGCGTCAATAAAAAGCAGATAACCAATGCAATCAATGCCACACCTTCGATCATTCCAGCAGTGATAATCATAACGCCACGAATATCTCCCGAAGCTTCTGGCTGTCTGGCAATACTCTCCACTGATGCTTTGGCAATCTGGCTAATGCCAAACGCGCCGGCAAAAGCTGATCCAAAGGCTCCGATTCCAGCGGCTAAGAAAGCTATTGCTGTTTCCGTCATAGTTCCTCCTACTCAAATCTTTATGGTTAATTTATAATAATAAAAACGTGTCTTCAATGCTGAAATCGTGTTCCAGCTAATGATGCGAGCTCAATCCCATACCAATAAATACCGCGGACAGAATAGTAAAAATATACGCTTGAATTAAAGCGATCAAAATTTCCAACACACTGACAAATAAAATGCCTAATACGGGAAATGGAGAAATGAATATATTTTTAAAAAGAAAAATCAATCCCAAGATGGTAAAGATAACCAGGTGCCCAGCAAACATATTGGCAAAGAGACGAATCGCCAGGGCCATATGTTTGGTAATCATGCCTAAAAATTCCACCGCAAACATCAGCGGCACCATAAGCTTGGGAACGCCAGAGGGTATGAAACTTTTTAGATAGCCTTTAAATCCATTCTTCAAAATATTAGAAATCTGAACCAGACAGAGCGTCATTAATGCCATAGAGACGGTAACAGAAATATTGCCAGTGGCTGTCGAACCCATTGGAATCAAGCCGAGAAAATTACAGGTGATGATGAAGAAAAAAGCCGTCAGCAGATACGGCGCATATTTGTAGGTTGCCGCGCCCAAATTGGGCTCGATAATGTTTTCTTTTAAATAGACAACAATCGCCTCAAAAAAATTAGCTGGTCCGTGGGGAATTAATTTTTTGCTGCGGAACGCCAATGGAATAATGACTATCAGAACAGCCGCGGCAATCCACAACATCAGGATATGCTTTGTAATTGAGATATCAAAGCGGCCGATATGCAAAGGGCAAATGACTTCATCTTTGACATGATGCATGACATAATCTTTTATGCCACCGCTTCCAGGTTCAGAACCTTCACCATGTTCGCCAACATTCATCAAAAATATTATCAATCTCTGGTAGATAAAAGACTCCCTTTCTTTCCTTTAAGCACATGCCTGTTGACAAAACGAAATTCAAAATATTGAAAAAATATATAGAAAAAAACAAAAGTGATAATGTAATACATAATGTCCAAATCAGTATATCTCATAATCAGATAAATTGATGCAGCTAACAGAAGGAATTTAATAAATATGCCTCCGAGCACGATCATTAAAAAGGTTTTAATCGATTTTGCTAATACCCAACACATCGAAATAAAGCCTAACATGAAAATTAATAGACTTCCGCTGTAGCCGAAAATTATTTCCCCAAAAAAATTTTGCTGGTGCAATAAAAACAAACTGAGCAAAATTAAGACTGTTAAAATGCCTGAGAGAATAAAAAGTTTCAATAAAAATTTAGCAGCAATCTTGACCACGTTAGCGCTCAGTTTTTTTCTCATCTGGATTGTCATCACCATCTGTCGGAAAAATAAACAATATTTTTTAACTATGCAAGAGATTTTTAATTGATAGATCAGATTTGTAGTAAGAATTTGGAACTTAGCCTAAAGAAGTCAATTAAATATTAAGTCTCACATAAAAAAATATGATTATACTGACGGAGGAAAA
>CAZNDR010000307.1:0-5737 GCA_964571835.1 uncultured Cytophagia bacterium
TAGCAAAATATCATTAGCTGAGTCCTGCCTTATTCTAATACCAAATTTTTATAATGAGCTATGTTAGTGCGATCTATTTGAGTGTAGCTTGGCGCGCCTTTGCCTGCCGGCAACACTCCGCTGCCGGGGATAAGATATCGCCGTGCTCAATTAATGCCAGCCCGGGACAGGGATTGCAGTAATTGATATCCTGGCAAGCGGCACATAATTTTAATTTGGACCAACTTAGTTCTCGAATTTTTTGCATGGCGTACGATTCCTTCCAAATATCCTGAAGCGAGTGCTGACGAATGTTGCCCGCTTCGATGGGAATACGAATGCAAGGGTAAACCTGGCCGAAGGGATTTATGGTCAAAACGCCTTTGCCGGCATTACAAATTGGTGAATTGGGATTAAATTCTTTGGGCTTCCAATAACTGTTGACCTCTTTAAAATACCAAAACAAATTTTCATCATCGAGCCTGAATTTAAGAGGCGCCTTTGCACCATTGACCTTAGGCATAATAACAGCATCGGCGCGAAAATCAGCGCCAAGAGATTGAGCAAATTGTTTAATCTGCGACAGCTCAGCAAAATTGGTATTCAAAGCCATGGTTTTTACTGCTACATTGATGCCCAGTTTTCGCAATTGCTTTATCGCCCCAATGGTGCGAAAAAACGAGCCCGGCGTTCGAGTTATGGCTTCATGGACTTCTGCGGTAAAACCATAAAGGCTAATCTCCACAAATAACGGTTTAATATCAAATATTTTTTCCGTTATCTCTTCAGTGATGAGTGTCGCATTAGTAAATAATCTCAGGGCAAAACTTTTCTTGCGAGCATAGGCGGCAATGTCGAAAAAATCGTCACGTAGAAAAATTTCGCCTCCGGTCAACGCTAAATAGAGCGTGCCCAAATCAGCTAATTGATCAAGTACCTCTTTTATTTCCTCAGTTGTTAATTCCTTCTTATTTGCTTTAGCTACGATATAGCAGTGCGCGCAATTCAAATTGCATCGGTAGGTCAATTCCAATTGAGCGTAAACCGGGATATTGTTGGCACAAGCTCGTTGTTCAAGTTCGTCGTAACTAGGCGATGGAGTCGTTTTCGTCAGCAACAGGCGCCTCTTTCAGTGACAGTATTTTTTTCGTGCTCAAGTCGTTAATAAATTCGATCGTATCTTGCTTAGCTTCTGACAATTGGACATCGTATTCATCTTGAATGGTATTAATAATTTCAGCAACTTTTTTGCGTCCAGTGCTGAGCTCAAAGATTCGCGTGCCAACGGGATCAAAGGTGTAAATGGTACTTTCCATTGGTAAAACAATCACTGCTTCGTCCTGCAGAATTCGCGAGGCTACCAATTCGCTTTTAATTGGGTATTTGTCCAAAATCTCCATCTATCAACCTCCCTAAAAAGTTATCTTTTCAGAAAAAAAATTAGAACATAGTAATTGATTAGCAGGTCAAACTCATAATCCCAGGACAAAAAATCGGTTCTTTAAAATATTCTTGCCGGTATTAATTTGACAACTAAAAGGCGCAACGATCATTTCATTTTAACCAGCCGTTCCACTGTCTCAAATTGTCGGCTTCCTTCTTTAGCGCTAATTTTATAAAAGTAAACGCCATTGGCGATTTCATCATTGGCAGAGTCCCTGCCATCCCAGTAGCTTTCATTATAACCTACCTCACCAGCAGCGCCATCTATCGTTTTAATCAATTTGCCGGCGACGTTATAAATCTTAATCGAAACAGCGGCTGGTTCACTATTAAAAAGATAATATGTAAAAACTGTTGTTGTCTGCATCGGATTAGGATAGTTCAGCACGCAATCCAGATGAAGTCTGGAAGAAATTTGGAATGAATAATTTTTAGCTCTCGTCTCTGCAGGATTTGACAAATTAGACACCTCTATCATCAAATCGTACCTGCCGTCGGACAAGGTAGCAGTGTTGAATTCTACTTCCACCTCGTGCAGTGGATCTAGTTGCGGCGTTATGGAATAGTCTTCGGCGCTCTGGATTTGCTTGTTAAGTTTCAGCTGGATGGTTTCGCTGCTTATCCCAGCTTCATCTCCTTTTAACTTGAACCTGATAATAGAATTAGTAGGAATTGGATCCCCATCGAGAATTTCTTGACCCACGATTTTATCGTTTACCAGGATGGTGATGGAAATGGGTGAGGCCATTTTCACAGAGGTCTTGGCGACAAACAAATCCACATGATGATGAATCCCCGATTCCCAGATCGAAGTGGGTGCCAAAGGAAAAGTATCATGGGAGGCCGTGACGAGTTTGAATCGGACCGAGTCACCGTTGACGCCGCCTTCGATTAGTGGGGTATTGGGATTGTCGCCGCTGAGGTACATCGGCCCAAATTTGCCGGGTGTTTTAAGGGAAAAATTTGCTGGGCAATTCAGATTATTAAGCCATCCGGAAAGTGTCGATCCAAGTGGTGCCGGCTGATCGGTGAGGATTATATTCCCACTATAAACAGAGGGTGGAATGGCAATTTGACCATCTAATTTCAGATGGACGGCCGGATCACCGAATAAATTGTAAAATTCAATATGATCTAAAAAAGCGCTGCCGAATTTAAAAAGGTCAATTTTCGATTGGGCAATGATTGAACCTAATAAATCATTCTGATTGCCAAACAGACTGCTGCACAATCCTTCACCAATAATTTGTAGCCCATAAGTATCAGCAAAGCCGCTCGGCGAATAGCAGGCAATAGCGCCGCCATTGCTGGCTTTTACAAATTCTTCAGCCAAGCAATAGGGAATGGCGGGATGTTGAAAATAGCCGTTCAGACAACTCAAAGATACGAGAAAAGGAAGGGTATCGTAATTGTCCAAACTGGCGACATCCTTTGAACTGAATATTTTTTCACCAGCCCAAAAATCAACACCACCATGACCAAAATAATTGGCCATGAGGCAACCTTGATTCAAACGATAAAAAATTTCTTTCCGGAGCGAATCGGCTGTTTTAAAATCATCCAGATAGGCTTTGTGGACAGCAAAATTTTGGGGAACAAAATTGTCTGCTAAATAATCGGAATGCCATCGATAGTTCCCTTTGCTATCAGCATTATCAGCAATAAACAACACATGGTCATTCCAGTTGCTCTGCGGCATATTAGTTTCATAGTTAATGATTTTGTTGACCATAACCTCAGCCTCACTGACCGTTCGTGCTGGCAATCTGCCAATCAGCATATCCGGCAAATTGTCATCGCCATTCACACAGACAAACCAGTTATCAGAAGAGGTGAAAGTGTTGTAGACGCGGCTCTCAAACAAGTGCGTGGGCACATAATCCAGATTGCGAGTGTTAAGGAAATCCTTAAAATCGTTGGAGGCATCGCCGACCAGCAGCACGAAACTCGGCGCTGGCTGCTGCCAATAGTAGAAAGCGTAGCTAAGAAAATCTTTTATCGCTTGGGGATTTTTGATTCCATAATTAAACTCATCATAAATGTCGGTAATCTTAACTGTCTTAATCGTTAAGCCCTGGCTTGCCCTAAAATTTGCTAACGAAGCGCTGCTGCTAAAAAAGTCCTCATGAGTGATAATAATATAATCCGCCTGATTGCTGGACGAATGAAGCTCGGCTGTCTCATCAGCAATAATTAAATTGGGGAACCTGATTTTTTGATCAGTTAATGCATAATATCTGTTTTTCCCATTTAATTCGTCTTCAAAAAGCAAAGTCGTCTTATTACCATCTGGCTCGATGGAAAAATTTAAAAGGCGCGATAGGTTTGTTTTATCAGAAATATCAAACAGCTCGATTTGGTTTGATGAAAAATTTTTGATCTCAAAAGATACATTACCATTACCTTCGCCCCAAAATAACAAACTGTCCTGTTGAGCAATAAAATCTCGCCAGTATTCAATTTCAAAATAATTGATGTAGTGAACATCTGTTTCCGAACCGGTGTCACCGGGAAGTTGAATGGTAATGCTATTTTCTCCCTCCTGCAAAATATCCTGTGGAAAAAAAGCCTGCGGCTCAAATTTGATTCGCCCGTCCCAATAATCATCTAAAACTTTATAACCGTTGAGCGACGCAATGGTGTGATGATCAGGATTTTTCTCAGTGTCCGTGTAGCCGCGATACTCCGTTTTAAATAAGCAATCATTATTGTCCATCTGCGCCACATGATTTAAATTCACCGTAAATTGAAGCGAATCCGGGGCAATGATATAATTCCAAAACCAATGATCCACGCCTTCGCCATTGGGAATGGAAGTGGAGAAATATTTTTCCTGCTCAAAGTGAACCTTCTCCTTTGCTCTGATCAAAGTTGGGGCAGTGCCGCTCAGTTTGCCGTCTTTTTCAGCCATGCGTTTTCCATTTGTTGTATTGTCAAAAGTCAGCCAATAAACATTGGCGTAAGTATAGTCATTTTGTGCCTGGCTACCATAAAATTCAATATAATCGGTTTGATCAAAAATTCCATCTTCCTGGCCGTGAACGAAAATGGCGATTTCCTTACCCAGATTGAATATTCTTATTTTCTCAGGTTGGACAAGAGAAGGATTTATGCCAGCTTGCGCCAATAGGTCAAAGGTGATTCGGTAAACACCGTCAATTTCAATAAATATCTTGTACCAAACTTCCTGATTTTGATCACGCTTTGGCAAACTTTGTGCACTTGCCTTTTGTTTTGAGCTTGCTTTTGGCTTCCAGTTTCGAGCTACGTCATCATTCAATAGGCTATGCTTAAAAATATTTTCAAAAGGCGGCGATGAATCGTTAGGCGGCAGCGGCGCGGAGAATAGTTGGTTTTCATAAAGGAAATTAATTTTTATTTTCATTTTTTTATAATAGCGAATTTGCTGCAAAACCGGATTGAATTGAACGGGAAAAATTTGCAAACTGCTCACACTCAAATCACGAAACAAAGCGCTTTCGCCAACTTGGGCAATTTGTGGCGGATAAAATTTATTGGCCGAGTAAGAAGCCTCGTCCTTTTGAATAATATTTTTAGCAATCTCAGTTGGCAATAATTGGGAATGATTTAATTCAATTTTTCTAGTTTCAATTTTTGCTGCCGGCAGCAAGGTAATTCCAGAAAGCGTTTCCACTGCAAAATCCAGAATTTCCAGGCTGGGCTTTGCGCCAGGCGGAATGCCAAAAAGAAAACCTTTCACTGGCATCAGTGGCTCACCTGGCTCCCCACGTTGGGTAAAGCCTGGGAAATGAAGAACATGAAATGTTGAACCTTCAGCGCTCTGATGATCTATTTCCAATTCTGGAATGGTGATCTCGATCGTTAATGACTGGTGATCAGATGTTAGAATGCGAACTTGAGTTGAGCTATCTGTCTTTGCTGGCGAGGCAGTTTTTAAAACTTCAGGAAAAGCAGCCAAATCGACTTTTTTATTATTTTGTGCTAAAAGCCACAGCGGAGCAAGCAACAAAGTAAATAAAATAATTAAAAAGCGAGGTAATGAGCTCCCTGTCAACTGAAAGTCTACCATAGTTCCGCAACAATACATGAAAGCAAATCAATTTGGTTTTCGGATTGAAGTCAATAATAGTTATTATAGTAAGAAAGCTAAGCAATATGCCATGCTGAATCGAGACAACAGATTTCGTGGGAATCGGAATATTCAATATTTGAGAATCCGAAAACATAAAACCGCGGAAAAATTTAATCAATATAATTCAAAATGTCAAGCACTTTTATTGTTTTTTTTGCAAAACTTATGTGATCGGTTGCGAAGTTATGCTTTGCTTATAGG
>CAZNDR010000308.1:0-5676 GCA_964571835.1 uncultured Cytophagia bacterium
CAATAAAATGATATTATGCTTCAGATTCGAGAATTATGTTATTCAATTGGTGAAAAAAAATTACTAAATAAAATTAATTGGGTCATTAAGCCGGGCAAACGAGCTGCACTTATCGGGCCCAATGGCGCTGGCAAAACCACTCTGTTCAGAATTTTGATGGGTGAACTTGCCTGCGAAGCCGGCAATATTTTCCGCCCTAAAGATTACCGCATCGGTTATCTTCCGCAAGAAGAACTAATCTTTTCTAGCAACTCCATTCTTGATGCCGTTTTAGAAGGCAACAAAGAAATCCTAGAAATAGAACAAAAAATGGTCAGCTTGCAGCATGAATTAGCCGAAAAGACAAAAAATAAAAATCACGATGACCTGCTAAAACGCCTGGGCAATTATGAACAGCGTTATGAAATCCTCGGCGGTTATCGTGTTGAAGCCGAGGCAAAAGCAGTTTTAACTGGCTTGGGCTTCTCGACTAAAAGTTTCCATAGCACACTTTCGCAGTTCAGCGGCGGCTGGCGAATGAGGGTGTATTTAGCGCGAATTTTAATTCAAAGTCCAGATTTGCTTTTATTGGATGAACCCACCAATCATCTCGACTTGCCCTCGCTCGAATGGCTGGAGCAATATCTGCTGAATTTTGATGGCAGCATCGTCTTTGTCTCTCATGATCGATTTTTTATCGATCGATTAGCCCAAGAGATTTACGAATTGGATCGCGGCAAAGTAACTCGTTATCCCGGCAATTACCATTTTTATGAACGACAGAAAGAAGAGAAATTGGTCTTGCTACAGAAACAGTGGGAAGAACAGCGGACCGAAAAAGAACGTCAACAAAAGTTCATTGATCGTTTTCGTTACAAAGCCACTAAAGCCAGACAGGTGCAGAGCCGCGTAAAACAGCTGAATAAATTGTCAGATATTGAAATTCCACTGCCAGCACCCCAGTTCTCTTTTAAATTAGCGGCAGAGATTCAGAGTTACAAAGAGGTTGTCCATATCCATGATATGTCGTTTCGTTATGACGAAGGTTGGGTGTTAAGAGATGTAAATCTTAATATCTATCGAGGGGATCGCGTAGCATTGGTTGGAGGCAACGGCGCTGGCAAAACAACGTTAACGCGTTTGATAGTCGGACAACTGAGTCCAGTCGAAGGCGAAGTGCGACTGGGGAAAAGAGTCCAAATTGGTTATTATGCTCAGCATCAGGTGGAAACGCTCAATTTGAACAATACAATTTATGAAGAAATCGAAGCTGCGGCACCCCTCCAGCATATTCACCAAATAAGAAATATTCTCGGCATCTTTCGTTTTGGTGGTGATGAAGTACATAAAAAAATTGTTGTGCTTTCCGGCGGCGAAAAAGCCCGCGTCTCGCTGGCAAAAATTCTTCTATCTCAAGTCAACTTTTTGATAATGGATGAACCGACCAATCATCTGGATATCATCTCCAAAGAAGCGCTGGAAACTGCTTTGTCTGGTTTTGATGGCACTCTCCTGCTCATTTCGCATGACCGGTATTTTTTGGACAAGCTTGTCAAACGGGTGGTGGAAATAAAAGATCATCAGCTAAATCAGTTTGAAGGAAATTATTCAGATTATTTGCGGTTGCGTGAAATCAAATCAGAAGCGATTTTCGAAAAACCGGCAACTGAAGCTGTTAAAAAGGACAGCAAAAAATCTAAAGAAAAGAAACGGCGGGAGGCGGAGGCTCGGCAAACGATTAGCAAACTGAGGTCTCAACTGCAAAGGGAAATAGAAACGGTAGAAGCGGAGATTGAAAAGCTGGAGCAGCGAAAAAGCGAATTGGAAAAAATATTAGCCGATCCGAGAACGTACAAAACGAGCATGTTTGCAATAAGTTCTCAAGCCGAATATGTTCAAGTGAAAAAAGATTTAGAAAATAGCGTTGATAAATGGGAAAAAAATCATGTCGAACTGGAAAGTCTGTTGCGTTCGATTCAATAAATTCGTAAGCGGGCACTGAGCGACTTAGCTTAATTGATACTGTTAATTGGATGAGAGAAAACCATGAAGAAAAAGTTTGATGCCACGGTAGCAGGACATATTTGCCTCGATATCATTCCAGAAATTCCCGATACCGGCATAAAAGAAGTAGCGGAATTGTTCAAGCCGGGAAAGCTGATAAATGTAAACGCTGCAAAACTGAGCACCGGTGGTGCAGTTTCCAATACTGGGATGGCACTCAAAAAACTGGGCTTGAACCTGGCTTTTTTGGCACGTATAGGCAAAGATGAATTTGGCCAGATGATCACTACCATTCTTGCCAAAGAAGGTGAAACTTCCGGTCTATCTGTTTGCCCTGAAGATCGAACTTCTTATTCCATTGTCATTGCCGCTCCTGGCATTGACCGCATGTTCTTACATGACCCGGGAGCCAACAATGCTTTTACCAGCCAAGATTTGAATCAGGACATTATCAGCCAGTCGAAATTATTTCATTTTGGTTATCCACCATTGATGGCGGCCACGTTGGAAAATCACGGTCAAGAGCTGCAGAAAATTTATAAAATCGCTAAACAGTGTGGCGCATTGACCTCACTGGATCTATCCTTGCCGGATCCCAATAGCCCAACCGGAAAAATAAATTGGGAGAAAATTTTAGCAAATGTTCTGCCGTGCGTCGACCTATTCTTGCCCAGTGTCGAAGAAGTCTTTTTTATGCTCGATAGAGAGAGGTATTTTCAAGTGAAGAAAAGAGCTGGCGCCAACGACATGATCGATTTTATTGACTATGAAGAAAATAGTCGTCTGGCAAATAGATGCCTTGAACTGGGGACAAAAATCGTCGCTCTGAAATCAGCCCAGCGCGGCTTTTATGTTAAAACGAGTGCCTTGGAAAAAAATTTTTTGGCTGACAATTCTACCATTGATCTGAATAATTGGTCAAGGCGGGAATTGTGGTGTCCGGCTTTCAAAGTTGAAAGGATCGTCAGCGCCACAGGTGCTGGTGATGCTGCCATCGCCGGATTTTTAGCTGCCTTTTTGCGCGGCTACTCTATAGAGAAAGCGGTGAAGTATGCAAATTGTATTGGTTATCAAAACTTGCATGCTCTGGACGCTTTAAGCGGTATCAAAAACTGGGAAACCGCGACGGCCTTTATTAAAGAAAAAAATCCACCATTAATTCAACTTTCTCTTGCTGGTTTCGGATGGCGTTGGAGTGAGAAAAATAAATTATGGCTGGGCACAGAAGATGCATCAAATAACCGGCACTAAGTCGTCGGCAAGTTTATGTCATTTGAATGCGATTCACTACAGAAAAAAAAATGACACAAAACAGCAGCTAAAGCGTATGTCAGGAAACGCAAGTTGGTTGAGACGCGATTATGATCATTTGTTTTTTGTCCCCTGCCTTCGAAAATGGCAGCATCGTTTAGCGAGATCAAATGGGCCGCTTAAATGGTTAGATTTTTAACGTATCATTCCCAAAATAAGGAGACATCAGATGAAGCTAAGCAACTTTTTCTTTTCAGCCAGTAGAGCTAATAAAATGCTTTCGACTTTGATACTACTGACATGTTTTCTATTCTATATGCCATCGTTGGCGAGTCCAATTTTGAATGAGCGTCCTCTCATGCGCTTTCCTGATATCTACGAAAACCGGATCGTTTTTGTCTATGGCGGTGACATTTGGCAGGTATCGGCCGAAGGAGGTATTGCCATTCGACTGACCATTAATGATGGTGAAGAAGTTAATCCAAAATTTTCTCCTGACGGAAAAAGCATTGCCTTTACTGGCGAATATGATGGCAATCAAGATGTCTATGTAATGGATGAATTTGGTGGCAATATAACTCGAGTTACTTATCATCCTGGCGCCGATGTAGTGGTTGGCTGGCATCCGAAAAAAAATAAAATTATATTTTCTTCAGGCCGGAACAGCTTCAACCGCTTCTCCAAACTATTTTTGATTTCTCCGGATGGGAGTGATTTGGAAGAATTAATCTTGCATGAAGCAGCTCAAGGTTGTTATTCTCCTGATGGGACAAAAATCGCCTATAATCGTGTTTCGCGAGACAATGCGACCTGGAAACGCTATATGGGCGGCACCGCTGAAGAGATTTACCTGTTTGATTTTGCAAAAATGAAGGATAGCCAACTGACTGATTTCCGTGGTGCTGATCGTCTGCCCATGTGGATCAATGATAAAATCTATTTTTGCTCGGATCGAGACCGAGTGCTAAATATTTTTTCTTATGATCTAGCAACAAAAAAAGTAGAACAGTTAACGAGACATAAAGAATATGACGTACGCCGCGCCAGCGAAGGTGGGAACAAAATCGTTTATGAACTTGGCGGAACGTTATGGCTTTTGGATGTAGTTTCCAAGCAGACACATCAAGTAGCCGTGGAAATCAGAGCTGACCTGCCTGAGGTGCGACCCTATTGGAAAAAGGTGGATGACTTAATTACGGGAATTGACTGCTCGCCAACAGGCAAAAGAGCCTTGTTGACGGCTCGCGGCGATATTTTCACTGTACCGGCAAAAAAGGGCGCGACGCGCAATATGTCCAGTAATGGTGAATCACGAGAGAAAGATGCAGTCTGGTCGCCAGATGGAAAAAGCATTGCCTATCTTTCTGATAAAAGTGGTGAATATGAAATTTATATCGTCGACGCAAAAGGTGAAACAGAAGCCATTCAATTGACAAATCACCAAGACGGCTATCGTCACACGCTCCGGTGGTCACCAGATAGCAAAAAGATTGCCTTTGCTGACCAAACTTTAAGCTGCTATTTTCTTGACGTCGCAACAAAAAAAATTACCAAAGTTGATAAAGCACATTTTGAAGACATCGATGTCTCCTTGGATTTAAAGCCAATCAATGATTACAACTGGTCGCCTGACAGCCGGTTTTTGGCCTATTCAAAAATGAATCAGGATCTAGTGTACCAGATCTATGTTTATTCATTGGAAACCAAAGAGACGCAATGTGTAAGCGATGGCATCTTTAATGATTTCAATCCGGTTTTTTCCACAGATGGCAGATATCTATTTTTCATTTCCAACCGGCGCTTTGATCCGACCTTTTGTGATTTTGAGTGGGAGATGGTTTATAAAAAGGTGGCTGGTATTTATTGCCTCACTTTGCAAAAAGGAAGCCAGTCGTTGCTACAATTTAGCAGTGAAAATGAGCCAGCCGAGGATCAACAAAAAGCTGCTTCTTCCGACAAAAAAGAAAATGGCAATGTCATCATTGATTTTGCTGGGATGTCAAAGCGCCTTGAAGCGCTGCCAGTAAAGCGAGGAAATTATCGCCATTTGGCAGCGAATGAAGCATCATTATTTTACTGCAACAAAGAAGAAGGTGATTTCAACCGTTTTGAATTTCGCGAGCCTGGTCCAATGGACCTTTATTCATTTTCGTTTGCAGATCACAAAGAAAGCGTCGTCATCAAAGAGATTGATGATTACAAATTATCAGCCGATGGTTCATCTATTGTTTATAAAAAGGGAAATGCAGTCTGCATCATTAAGTCTACTGAAAAAGATGCTAAAGATGAAAATCTGGATCTATCTGATTTAAAAATATTGCTTGATCCGCTCAAAGAATGGACGCAGATTTATAACGAAACCTGGCGTTTGGAACGCGACTTTTACTACGAAAAAAATATGCATGGTATAGATTGGTTTGCCATGAAGGAGAAATATGGGAA
>CAZNDR010000309.1:0-5672 GCA_964571835.1 uncultured Cytophagia bacterium
TTAGTATATTGTGTCATTATAAAAATCAAATTCATTGCGAAATTTAAATAACGCACAACCGAGAATAATTCAAATGGCTGATTCAATTGCTTTTGACACCCTGGCCTACGTCAAAAAACTGCGTCAAGTCGGCGTACCAGAAGAGCAGGCAGAAGTACATGCCGAAGCGCTCGCCTTCATTATTGATGAGAAACTTACAACTAAACGAGACCTGAAAGAAGTTGAATTCGCGTTAAAGCGAGATATGAAGGAATTAGAAGTCGCCTTAAAACGTGATATGAAGGAATTAGAAACCGCGTTAAAACGCGACATAAAGGAATCGGAAGCAACACTAAAACGCGATATTAAAGAATTGGAAACAACATTAAAACGCGATATGAAGGAATTGGAAACAACATCAAAACATGACATAAATGAATTAGAATTACGCTTAAAGCATGATCTGACATTAAGGCTCGGCGCGATGATTGCGGCTGGAATTACCATAATGGCTATATTAGTTACTTTGTTTTGATTTTTTTGCCGAAGTTCCATAATTTTGATCGGCATTTCCACAGCAATAAATAATGTAAATTTCTTTGAGAAAAGGAAAAAAACAGAGATGGGAATAACACAAGTAACGGCCGCCGTTTGCAATCCTGGCGATCCTGAGCGCCGTTGGGAAGGTTTGTTTTTGGTGGACACAGGAGCCATTGATTGTTTAGTTCCCGGAAACAGGCTTCAAGAAATCGGCATAAAACCTGAAGGCAAGCGCACCTATGAGTTAGCAGATGGAACAGAAGTAGCAATGAATGTCGCTGGCGCTCGTATCGAATTTATGGGTGAATTGGTCTGGACTACAGTAATCTTTGGCAAAGATGACGCCGAGCCTATATTAGGTGTAACAGCACTGGAATCAGTCGGTATCGAAGTTGATCCACAGAATCAGTGTTTAAAGCGGTTGCCGGCAGTGAGGTTGAAATAGTATTTTGTTTCTGTCATTAGATTGTATAAATTGCTCTAATCAATCACTGCACTTTGCAGTATTTAGACATGAATAAAAAGGAGAATAATATGACAAAGAAACAGATAATAACATTAATGTTCGCCACTTTGTTTTCGACCAACTTGTTTTCCCAAGGAGCCGGAACCTGTGTGGTTTTTGATGGTACGGCAAAGTGGCTTGATGTTGGAAGCAATTTCAAATTTACTTCAGCTTTTGCCATTGAATTGTGGGCATGGCATAATAATTGGCAGCCATCTTCTGATCAGACATTAATTTCAAATTATAATGCAGGCGGATATCGGATTAGGTTGGAAAATGATAATCGCATAAAATTTTATACCAATAATAAGGGGAGCCCTCATGTAATTACCTTCTCTACCTTAGGCCTATCGAGTGGCTGGCACCACATTGCCTGCACGTATGACACTACAGCTTATAAACTTTTTATTGATGGTGTTGAAGGGAGCAGCGGAGGTGGTTTTGGCATAACCTATGATGCTGATAATTATACCTTAATTGGCGCCGAGGCCGGAACAGGCAGCAATCCAGAGGGTCAGTATTTTAACGGTTATATTGATGAAATCCGAATATGGAACAGAGTTTTGAGTGAATCAGAAATTAATGATTGGATGAATAAGCCCATTACTTCAAGTTCCCAACCTTCATACATCTCCAACCTTCAAGGTTATTATAAACTGAATACGGATTGGTCAAACGGTTGGCTTGATGACTGTAGTGGAGATGTTGGTGGAGCAAACGATATCGATGCTACCAACCATAGCGCAACCACGACAACTTCATACGCTGCTTTAGGCGATCTGCCAAGCGAATATACTACTGATGCAGAAGCAATTTGGCGAGCAAAAGGGACAAATAACTCTGAAGCTTCGACAGGCTGTTGGATGAACGTTAGTTCGACTTTATCCGATGAAAATTTTGCCGCGTTTGGCAACAACAATACTTCCGGCAAATCAACGGCAGATCTGCCATCTGGAGTCGATGAACGAACCGCTCGAATTTGGTACGTTGATCTATCTGGAACGGTTACGGCTAATGTAACAATAGACATCAGCGATGCTACTGAATATTCAACGACTGTTAGCTCAGCTTCAAATTATAAACTATTATATAGAACTGGAACAAGCGGCTCATTTTCTAATGTTGCATCTGGGAATAGTGTCGCCAACAATGATCAAATTACTTTTAACAGCTATGCTCTTCAAGACGGTTATTACGCATTGGGCGGGCCGGCAGGTGGACTTCCCGTTAAAATTGTATCTTTCGCCGCCACTTATCAAAACGAAGCTATTTTGCTCCGCTGGACAACTGCCAGCGAAGCCGGTGGCATCGGTTTTATCATTGATCGGCGTTCTGATATCGCTGCTAATTGGCAACAAATAGCCAGCTATCACACCAGTAACTCCCTGATCTGTTTGAATAATCCGACTGGTCTTGCTGAATACTCCTATTTGGATGGTAATATAAATCAGAACACGCCCTATTTTTATCGACTGTCCGACGAAGATATTTTTGGCAACCTTTCCGTGCTGGATTCCGTTGAAGTTTTGTCAACTGCCGTTGCTGAAATTTCTTCAACTCGGCTTCTCCAAAACACAGACTTGGTGACAGCTTACCCCAATCCCTTTAATCCGCGAACAAAAATAAATTACCAAATCGCCCAGGACGCAGTGGTCGATTTGATGGTGTACAATTTATTGGGTCACAAAATCAGGCGATTGCTAGACGGCGTTTTTCAAACAAGCGGCAATTATACTTTTGCGTGGGACGGAACAGATGATAATGGTGAACTGAAGCCAAGTGGAACGTACGTCATCGTTCTTAAAGTAGGTGATTTTGTTAAGTCAAAAAAGGTTTTAATCATTCGTTGAATCAAAATTATTTATTTAAATCATATTTTTTCCGCTACAAAAAATAAGGTTTTCAATTGGAGAATGAAGAAGTGAAAAATTTAGCTAAAGAAAAAAGGCAGGAGCTTAAACCTGAGAAAAAGATCAAGCCAAAAAAGAAATATCAAAAGCCTCATATTGTTCTAAAAAAACTGATTGAGACGTTAGCGGGATCATGTAATTTGGGACCAGAATGTTCTCCGGGCATAGTGTCAACTTAACATTCTAATTCTAATCCCCAAAATGTGAATTTCGAAGGCCTAATAATTAATTTCTATCATGTCTTGCGTGATTCAATAGAATTACTTATTATCAATAGAAACTTTACTCCAGATATTGGCAGCAAATGTGAGCCAAAAATGTTGGTATCCTTAGAACAAAAACTGCTATTGCAGTGCGCTGCTTTTCTTTCTCAAGGAAAAATCAGCGAGCCGTTGATTCGATTGCTGGAAAACAAGCCCAACTGGGAAAGAGTCATAAAAACCGCGCGGCGTCATTCAGTTGCTTCGGCTCTATTCTGTGTTTTAGCTGAAATCCCCCCTAATCATTCTGTCCCGGAAAAATATTTAAGCCAACTAAAAGAAGACTATTTGGATACGCTGTGCCGAAACATCATCATTACCGAGGAGCTGAAAAAATTATTGCTTATTTTCCATCAAGCAAAAATCGATGTCGTGCTGTGCAAAGGTGCTGCTCTCATTGCAGCAGTTTATCAAAATCCTGCCTACCGGTTTATGAGCGATATTGATATTCTGGTCCACAAAAATGACTTGCTGTGGGCACAAGAATTTTTGTTGTCGAACGGCTATTCACAAAATGCCTCTTTCAGCAGTAGGCAAAAGCACGCAAATCATTTGCCCCCATTTTGGAACTCGGCCAAAAATATCCGCATCGAACTGCATTGGACGATTGGAAAAGCTGATGGTATATTTAATTTTAATATGGAAAAAATATGGAGCAGGATGCAGCCAATAAAATGGGACAACCTCAGTTGTTTGATTTTGTCACCCGAAGACATGGTGTTACATCTATGCTTCCATCTTTTTGTCAGTTATGTGGACATTCTCATTTTTAGGACGCTGTTTGATATCGCAGCTATCGTAACAAAATTTCAGGAGACGATAAATTGGGATCACATAGTAGCTGATGGGATTAAATATAATATCGCAACGCCCGTTTACACTGTGTTGCTGATGAGCAGAGAATTGCTTTCCTTAGACATTCCATTACCTGTGCTGACACAACTGCGATCAAATTTTTCTCTGACACAATTTACCTTTTTAAACACGCCTTACCAAAAGTTTGGTGCTCAACCAGTTTTCAGAAAAATTTACCTGACCTCTGATTTCAAGAACATTGTTCGCTACCTTTTTTCAACCCTATTCCCCTCGGCGGATTTTTTATCTCACAAGTATTCGCTCCCCAAAAATTCAAAATCGATTTACTTCTATTATTTCATTCGACCGCTGCATCTTTTCAGCAATTACTGTATTTCGGTTTTTAAAACCACTGTAAAATATACCTTAGTTTTTTTCCAGAACTTAATAACGCCAAACATAGAAAAAAGCGTTTACAGTATTTTTAAGCAATAAAAACTTTCTCGCTGCCAAGGACCTTATGCTTTTTGTATCGACTATTGACCACGTTAGCTGTGGTATCCGTTATTTCTTTGTCAAAAATTAGGGACTGCGTGTCCGTTTAAGCTGAGCCTTTACTCTTCCAGATCGTTAAGGCTTAAATAAATAACAATACAAGCCTCTGAATGCTCAGAAATTTTTGTCGGATGAGTAGCTCATGTTATCCGTGGGTAACCGCTATTTCCAGTTGCTCAGCCGAAGCAACGGGTTTAGGTCTAACTTCAGGTGAAAATGCAAGGGCTCCTCAAATAGTGGAGAAATCCATTTAGCACTTTTCAATTCAATCCTGCCCTTTTTGCGGCCAAAGCAACAATTCGAAATTAACTGATTTTTCTGCTTTCCTGAAAAACCGGCAAAGCCTTTTGTCTTTCTCAGCCTAATACCTGCCCTTGAAATTCGACCCATTAGGCACATTGATAATGAGCAATTAGCGATCCAACGCTAAAAAATTTATCAACCCAAATTGAACTTATCGCTAATCTTTTCATCAAAATGATACACAGGCGACTCTGCGGCTTTTGAGTCTCAGCGGCAGTAAAGGTGCACCAAAAATTAAGGCTCTACCAACAGCTATGTGCATCCAAATTAAAAAATGTTTAGCAGAAAATTTTCAAATGAAAATTCGCTATTCGAAAAACTGCTATCGATTTATTAAGCTGAAGCTCGCTTTATATTGAACTTCGATTACATCTTTTCAGCGGACAATTATGCCCGTATTTTTGCTACAACAATTTTTCCATTTTTACAGGTAAACCTGTCTTAGCTGATAAATAAACTGCCTGCACGATAGCCAGTGATTTTAAGCTTTCTTTGCCAGTAACTGGAGGATCTTCATTTTTATTGATGGCATCAATGATCGCCTCGAATTGCCGTCGATGCGGTTCAATGCAAAAACCCGCTAATGGCGAGGCAGCTCCACTGCCATTGGATTTTGCGTTTTTGTTTTTCGTTATCGTTTGCCCAATCGATATTTCCACACTATCTCCACTCAGCGTGGCTGTTCCTTTTTCGCCGTGAATTTCTATCTTACGATCCATCGCTGGCTGAATCGAGGTTGACCCTTCGATGACGCCAATCGCACCGCTGGAAAAACGCAGCACCGCGGCCGCATTGTCCTCGCCTTCGATATTTTTATGGGCAAAA
>CAZNDR010000310.1:0-5666 GCA_964571835.1 uncultured Cytophagia bacterium
ATTATTTTTTAAACACCTTATTTTCACCGATAGAAATTCACCATTTAAAAAATTAAACTTTGATAGCGACATCGATATAACTAAAGTCAAAAGGGGAAGTTTCCTTTTTAGTCTGCACCTCCAACACTAAGTACACCATTTCATAATTTGATGTAGGGATTGTTTGAATTATAGCGAAGCTTAGAGACCGCTAAAGCGGCTATTTTTGCCCGCTGTAAATTGCTACCACCCCGCTAAAGCAGAGTGCTCCTGCAGTTAATAAACTGCGCTTGAAACAGCATACCGCTTCAGCAGGGTGAAAGATAAATAAAATGACAAATTAAGAACTGCTTCAGTAGTGTTAATGGGGCTTGAATGCTCTCCATTTTGACAATTGAATCCGACAAGAATTTATGAAATGATGTACTAAAGGCGCAATGTGATGCTGACCCAGATCCCTTCTGGCACATTGGGATATTCGAGTAACATGGTCTGGTTTTCTTCTTCCCAATTATAAATTTTTCCGATGTCCTTGCCTTCAGCATCCCGGATTGAAGTTGATAGCGGCGCTTTGGCCAAAAAAATCCGTGCCCGCCCCTCTGTTTTTGCAGGCCCTTTGAGACAAAATTTGTATTTGGACTTTTCACAGATCTCATCAGAAACGCGTGACGCTGAGGCGATGACCACCGGCGCTGTTGTTTTGATGAAATTTAAATTAAATAACAATGCTCGCTGCGCCGGAAAAATAGTTTTTTTATTGATAATAGGCAACTGAGCATCAAACAAATCAACAAAAGAACCGAAAAGGGAAAAAGGCGCTGGCGAACAGCTTTCATCAAGCACAGAAATAATTTCATAAGGTCCGCGTGATAAATGAAAATAATTTTTCTCTTGCCACAAATTTTCTTTATGCAATTTTTTCATCATTGCTTTTACTTCCTGGCGCAGCAGCTCATGTTGCTCTTTTTCCATAATATATTCTTTGGGATTACGGCGAACAATGCTGATAAAACCCGTTCCGCACTGAAACGAACTTGACTGAGTCGGCGGCTTTATTTGCAGCAATTGAAAAAGATGCTCCGATGGTGCAGCAAAGTGATTAGGTTTGGCGTTCCACCACTCAGGAACCGATTGGTAAGGATCATTGTCTCTGCCAATGTAAATGAGTCCGCCGCCGCGACGAATCCATTCAGCAATAGTTTTATGATAAGCTGGATTTAGCGGTTTCATGTTAGCATAGCTCAGAAGCAGCACATCGATCCCCGCCAGCGCCTCAGATTTTTCAAGATGTTCGAGTTGAACAATTCTTGTGGCGATGCCGTGTTTTACCAAAGGCAAAGCCAATCCATAAAAATTAGCTAAAGCCGGATCCTCATAACCTTCATGGGTGGGAAAGCTTTGAAGCATGAGCGTGTTGGATTGGACGACCGCGATTCCTTTTGTTTGCGTGCTGCGGACTTGCGTCTGCTCCATGTCATTCAAGGCATTAATCAGTACCAGAATTTCAGTGGCATAATTTGGCGGGATGAGCTGTTTCTCCGTTTGATTTGGAACGCTATATTTGTGTAAAAAAATTCTGCCTGGCCAGGGCATCACTTCAAAGTGGAATATTTCCGGAAACAGCAACTGGGCAATAAAAGTGGCTTCATAATTGTATTTGTAATCGTCCCAGCTATGGTTCGGATCATCTTCAATGGGATCAGTGAGAAAATAGACTTGTTTGCCGGTTGAACTCGTCATGGCAGCCACTGACCCGTATTCCAAATAGGCCGCTTCAAAGGTACGTTCCTTTTTGAAACCGTCATAAAATATGGGCGTGCGGGCAGTCCCGGTCCACACCTGACCAATATAGCCATCCAAACCGGGAATTTGCGCTAACGCGGCTTCTGGGCTGACGATATGCCAAAGCGAATAATTAATCAGCGAGTGAGTTGGTACAAAACAGGGAATGGTTTTCCCCTGCTGTTGTGCGTAATCCTTAATAAACGTTATCAGCTCCGTTAAGGCTCTGGTGTAAAGGAAGTGTTTCAATTTATTGGATCGATAAGTTGCCGCCGGCGATTCGTGCTGCGGTTGCCATGGTTCACTATAATAATCTGACCACTCTTTTTTAAATCCTTCGCTGTAGCCAGCTCGATTCCAAAACTCCGGCTCTTCAAGATGAATTGTTTCTGCACCTTCGTCAATGGCAATTTTGATTAGGCTTTTCAAATATTCCAGAAAAGACTTGGTCGGTACAACATAAGGTACCTTGGGTCCATGCCAGATGGTTTCACCATTTTTTTGCACCTGCCCTTCTTCAAAATGAGTCTTACCATCGAAACGCCCTTCAAAATAATCTTGATACTCGCCCCAGGCAGAGCCAGTCATAAATTCAACTGTATAGCCTTTATCACGCCAACTTTTCACACGGTCAGCAAATGACTTGTTGACACCATACACAATAGCAATATCAGAGCGAATATCAAGTTCCGCTTGCCATGGCTGGGCCGTTTGAAAACATGTCCTCTCTTTTGACTGAGAAAATAAATTTGAAGACAAAAAGAGTATCGTGATTGCACAAGACCATTTCACGCCGGTGCCTTTCCTTAATTAATCCTATCTTTCACCTGTTTAATTGGTGAGTGAATTTTATTGAGAAAAAATTAAAGAGCCAAGCCTCTTCCTTGCATAAAAAGAAAACAAAAACTGCCCATCAGATTGTAACACTGAAATCAATGTCGTACACTGTTTTATTAACTTGATCTTTCAGACGAGATCCAATCTCTATTTTGATAATAGAAATGCAACCAAGAAAAATTAACCAGCTGCTTCTGTTTCCATTTTCTCAGTTATTTTTCGATGCTTCTCAGCCAAATCTTTTTGACCTGACTCTTCATAAGCAGCAGCTAAGTCATAATGCCCTGCAAATTTATCTGGAAAATGCTGATTAGCCAATTGAAAGCAATGAACTGCTGAAGAGTAGTCGCTTTTTTTGATATAGGCATAGCCTAATGAATTAAAGCTGTTAAAAGCTTTGGGATAAATTTCTACCACGCGTTGAAAAAAGGCAATAACTTTATCGATTTCATCTTTATCAAGACAATTATAACCAGTCACAATTTTGTGCGTCCTTTCTTGAATAAAGTACAATTCACTTGAGATTGCAGATTTTAGCTGCTCAACAGTTAGAGTGAATTGCTTGAACCGGCGCTTCAAAAAAAAAACTCAGCAAAGCAGCGACGGCAGACACACACCAATGATTGTAATGGTGATGTTTGCTAAGGCCAGCAAATAATTAAAATTGTCCACTTTTCATGATTTTTTTGTTTAATTCACAGCCTATTTGTCACCTTAAAGGTCAACCAATCTTGAACAGCAGAGCACATATTCAGATTGCGACGGTATCCTAACTTGCCGAAACATAATTATTTTTTCTTTGTTTGTCAAGAAAAAATTTTTTGCTTCATTTTGGTTTTTGCTTCGCATGGCATGGGAGAAAATGCCGTTCAAAAAATCCCAGCAAACCGGGCAAATCGATCTCATGTCCACCGGCGTGAATTAACAGATTCACTTTAGCCGGATTGGCAAAATCGTTGTAGATCACTTGGATTTCTGCCATGGCTTGTTGAGCAAGCGGTACGGTAAATTGCGTCTCCGGCTCTAGCAAGCCATTTTGGCACATAAGAGGTCGCGGTGCTATCAAAGAATAAATATCAGCAAAATCCACTAATTCCCGGAGTCCATCAAATTTCCAGCACATACAGTGATTCTGTTCCATCTGATTCATCACCGTCAGGAACCCGGCACTCACTGTCGCCGCAATTCGTTCCTCCATAGCGCCAAGCCACATCGCCATTTCGCCGCCAAGAGACAGTCCGGCACAACCGATTCTTGTTTTATCCACCTGTGGCAACGATTCGAGATAATCAACACAACGTTTCAAATCCCACAATCGTTCGCCCATAAGTGTGCGGTTCTTTTCGAAAATTTCGTGTTGCCCCACATCTGTAGCAATAGTTACATAACCTTTTTCCGCGAGGACAGTAGCGAAATTTTTATATATTAATTTCTCGTCATACACCGTATTCCGATCGCCTCCATGTCCATGAATACAGATCACTGCTGGTATCAATTTTTCTGCCGTCTGCGGCAAGCTAACAACGAGTGAAATACGCCTATTGAAAGTAGAATTAATTTCTATATCTTGCCGAATATAATTATCTCGTCTGTGTGAGGAGATGATGTTTGCCTCTAAGGGAATTTTTGCTTGCGCAGTAACAAGATCATCCAGTTTTAAGAGCCTGAAAAGTTGTGCTCGCAAATCTTTTTGCCAAATCTTTGCCTCAGCAGCTAAGCGTGACGAATATTTTAGGCGGCGACGGTTTTCTTCCGCATCAGTTTTTTGAATAAAGCAGAAAATTTGCATCAATAACAACACGTTTAAAATGATAGAAAATCTTTTCAATGCTTTCTCCGTTCAAAAAATAAACGCTCTGTCATTTCTTAGCTGACGACTATTGGGGGATGAAAGGTTAACATTGGCTTTTGACTAAACGCTTTACCCTTACCCTCGATCACCAAAATATCGACAACTGTTTATTTTGTTGTTGTCATAAAAGCCTGCAGCATTTGTTCTATTTTAGCCTGAAGGTCAGCCGCCTCTTTTTCGACTTCTTGAATGGAATCGCTTTTTACGGTTTCAGCTAGGGCATAGCCGATATATTTTAACCAACCGGTAGAACGCAATTGGCGGTGGCTTGCCACCAAATGAAAAAGCGGATCAGCTTCGATGACGGATAACTCCGCTGGCAGATTTTGATTTGGCAGCGGGATTTGCAGCGCTTTCAAAAACTGCCAGGCCATAAATAAATGCCCTTGAGCTGACGGATGAACGCCATCATTTGAAAAGCAAAAATTAGGAGTCTGCTGTCGCTGCTGTTTTACATAATTATTCATAGGCGTATGCAAATCTATTGCATAAACATTGGCAATGTTTAATGACATTAGCCAGGAGCTATATTCTGATAGTACACTATCGTAATGAAAGTAGGGTGTTGAATAGCCGTAATTATCCGCGCCATCGGCGACCACTTTTTCGGCAATTGGCAGCGGATCAAAAGGCGGCGGCGTCAACAAAATAACCGAAGCCCCAGTCGCTTTTATCGTGTTTATCAATCTGAGAATCCCGTCTTGATATGCTTTCATGCGGGTCTCACTTTGCGGATTATAAATACCATCGTTCATTCCATAACAGGCAACAACTATTGCTGGCTTGACATTTTCCAACGCAGGCTGCAGTCTTTCGTGAAGGTTTGGCCGTGGAAATTGTCGACCATTCTCGCTCAACCCCGAGACCGTTTCGCTGCTCAAACCGATGCTGATTATGTCAAATTTTAAGGTCGGATTCTGTTTTTGCAAATAGTATTCAATAAAACTGACATACATACCATTTTGAGTAATACTATCGCCCAAAAACAAAATGCGTTTATTATGCAGCAATTGGGCATTCATGGTTGGGCGCTGGCCACAAAAATAGAAAATAACCAAAAGCAACAACAGTGAGAACAAATAAAGCAACCAGTTTTGTCGGCGCGTTAGGTACATGTTAACCTCCGTTGATTATAAATAATTGATGGCTTCGTTCATGTGCTGTAACCAATCACAGGATGTATCTAGAAGCCGTTGAAACGGCTTCGGACATGTTT
>CAZNDR010000311.1:0-3947 GCA_964571835.1 uncultured Cytophagia bacterium
TTTCAGATGGTGAAGAAGTAATCGTCATGACCAAAACAGTGATTAAAAATAAAGTAATAATTTTGCCTGAAGAACTGACCAATAAAATTGCTGCTGGCGAGGTTGTGGATCGCCCTGCTTCAATTGTGAAAGAATTGGTGGAAAATTCAATCGACGCTGGCAGTGATGAGATTACCATTTTGCTAAAAAACGGCGGCAAATCGCTTATTCAGGTTGTCGATAACGGTACTGGCATGAGTCGGGAAGATGCCATTTTGGCCATTCAGCGACACACGACTAGCAAAATCTCGACTTATGATGATTTGCACAATATAAAAACTCTGGGCTTCAGAGGCGAGGCGTTGGCGAGTATAGCTTCTGTTTCCCAAATGGATTTAAAAACGGTTTTACATGAAGAGCGAACAGGAACATTAATAAAAATTGAAGGTGGTACCATTGAAGATGTCATCGATGTCGGTGGCGCCCGTGGGATATCTGAAACAATTAAAAACTTATTTTACAACACGCCGGCGCGAAAAAAATTTCTCAAGAGCGATGAAACCGAGTACCGACATATTTTGAGTTTTATTCAACGTTTCACGTTAGCCTATTTTGAGACAAGTTTCATTGTTTATCACAATGATCAAAAAATATTCGAGCTTAAACCTTCTCAGCCAGAGCTTCGCCTGATCGACGTTTTGGGCAGCAGATATAAAGATAGCCTGATAAAAATAGAAGATAAAGGTGCCGTACTGCAAATTTGGGGTTTTGTGGGGAAACAAGATACAGCGAAAAAATCTCGAGGTGACCAGTTCTTGTTTTTAAATGGTCGCTATATTGTGAACCGGGCGCTGAATCACGCCATAATTTCTTCTTACGGAGCTATTATTCCACGAGGTGAATTTCCGCTTTATGTTTTATTTTTGGAAATTGATCCCAGAAGAATAGATGTGAATGTCCATCCATCCAAATTAGAGGTCAAGTTTGCTGATGAGCAATTAATTTACAGCTTGCTGCGAGCGGCAATAAAAAAAGGTCTTTCCTCGGAACAGGTAATTCCTTCATTTCAGCCGCACGCCAGCATTGAGTCTAAAACAATTCCCAAAGCCAAGGAGACATTTTTAGCTCAGCAGACTGCCATCCCTTTGTTTGAAACAGCTCGGCGAACGCATAAATTGCCTGGCATCGATTTGCCTCAACCAATGCCGCGTCCAGCCAAGCCAGCTGTTAAGGTGTCACCAGCAAAAGAGAAATTTGAGCGATCAAATGTTTGGCAGATTCACAATCAATATATTTTGTCAGAGATTAAAAGCGGTCTGGTTATCATTGACCAACATGTGGCGCACGAAAGAATTTTGTATGAACGCGCTTTGCGGGATTTTGAACGAAGCAATCCGGCTTCACAGCAGTTGCTGTTTCCCCATGTCGTTGAATTGACTCCGGAAGAATATTCCTACCTGAGGGAAATCCTTCCCTTTCTGGAGAAGATCGGTTTTGTGATAAAGGGATTCGGCGGAAATACCGTGGTCATTGAAGGTCTGCCTTCGGGAATGAAAATCGCAAATGCTGACAAAATATTAAATGAAATAATTGATGAATTTCAGGCCAATCGAAGTACCAGCCTTGACATTCGTGATAATGTAGCAAAATCCTATTCCTGCAAAATGGCGATCAAAAAAGGTGAGCCGTTGTCGCTAGAAGAAATGAACAATTTGATTGATCAACTTTTTGCCACTCAAAGTCCCTATTTTTGCCCGCATGGGCGACCCATTGTCATTAATTTATCCATTGAAGAATTGAACAAACGATTTGGTAGAGCTTAAGTGGAGAAACGGATTCTCATCATAGTTGGTCCGACAGCAGTCGGTAAAACTAGTTTTTCAATACGACTTGCCCAGAAATTACAGCCTGCTGAAATTATCTCCGCCGATTCTCGTCAGATTTACAAATTTATGGATATTGGCACCGCCAAGCCCAGCGCTGACCAGTTAACTGCTGTGCGGCATCATTTTATCGACATAAAATCGCCGGTGGAATATTATAGCGCTGGGAGGTACGGCAGAGAAGCTCGCCAGACCATTGATCAATTATTGGCAGAAGGGAAAACTCCCGTTGTGGTAGGCGGCTCCGGTTTTTATATCCGGGCATTGGTCGATGGATTTTTTGATAAGCATATTTCTGATCCTGAAATCAAGTCGCGTCTTAAAGCAGAGATTCAGCAACAAGGATTGCTGCCGCTTTATGAGCGGTTAAAACAAATTGATTTGCCAAGCGCTCAAAAAATTCATCCCAACGATAGCCATCGAATTGTCAGAGCGCTGGAGGTTTACGAAATTACCGGCCAACCGCTTTCCGAATTTCAAAAGGAGAAGTCGATCGGCGCAAGCTTCTCCGCGTCATTTGTCGGCTTGACTCGGCAGCGCAAAAGCCTTTATCGCCTCATCGAAGATCGCGTCGATTCAATGATAAAAAATGGTTTAGTCGATGAAGTACTATCTCTAAAAAAAATGGGCTTTTCTCCAGCTTTAAATAGTTTGCAGACCGTTGGCTATAAGGAAGTATTTGATTATCTCGATAATAAAATTTCCTTTCACGAAATGATTGGTCTCATTAAGCAGCGAAATCGCAATTATGCCAAGCGCCAACTGACCTGGTTTCGGCAGGATAAGCGTATTCTATGGTTTGATGTCGATGATTTTGCTGCTAATACGAATTTATTGATCGATGCTATTGCTGAGCATTTTTTGCGTGGTTAATAAAGAGTTGATTAATAATAACTGATAGAGTCCATACAAAAACCCAGGAGAAAGCATGCATAAAATCAAAAATATCACCCGAATGTTATTTTTGTGTATCACCATTTTCGCTTTTTGTGGTCCGAATACAGGAAAAATTTCCAGGGATTTGTTAAAGCAAAAAATTGTGGAACGATTGAACCATCGAAGCCAAATTATCAAAGATTACATCTGCGAAATGACCACAACGCGACTGTCTGACTCGCCTCGTGGTGAAATGAAGAGCGACATGACCTTTAGGCTGTACAAAAAAATGCCTGACAAAAGAAAAACTGAATTTGTCGAAGGCAGCCGGAATGGAGAAAAAATAACCAAAGAAGATTTCGAGAATTTTGGTAGAAGCCGCTCCGGAAGAGGTAGAGAAAGCCAACCGTCACAGCTGTCCGAAAAAGAGAGACGTCCACCGAATGGCGATCGTCGAGGAGACAGAATGGGACGAATGTTCGGGCCAGGATTTGATCAGGAATTTGATTTGTTGAAATATTTTGCTGACACTAAAATAGTTGGCTCAGAAAAATTGGATAATGTCGATACTTACAAATTGAGCGTCAAAATCAAAGACCAAAACGAAAGGTTAGCCAGCGCAACCATCTGGCTGGATAAAGCGACGTTCGATGTGATCAAATTTAGCGGAATTTTGAGAAAAGGCGAGCGCATCGATTCCGGTGAAATAACCAATACCTACTCACCTGTCGGGCCTGAAGGCATTTATATGTTAGCTGAATCTAAAAGCAAAACACTGATGGTATTTGATTCACCAATGGGTGAAATGGAAATGGAAAGTGTGTCAACAAGCAGCTATAAGAATTATCAATTTAACCAAAATATAGCCGATGACTTTTTTGCACCAGAAAAATAATTCAGGCGTTGGCCAAAAATTTTATGACATCACTCGTACCCTCGGGCTTGATGAAATTTGCTATCCGGGTGATAGTCCTTTTGAAGCTATTTCAGCCTCTTCGATCGAAAAAGGTGACGCGTATAATTTATTGAGACTGAAAATCAGCAATCATCTTGGCACGCATCTGGATGCCCCGCGGCATTTTTTTGCTAACGGACCTTCTCTTGACAGCTATACGATGGATCGTTTTTTTATGGAAGCACTTGTTGTGCAAATCGATTCAGCATCGGAAATTTCCGAAAAACAGGTGGCTAAATTTAAACTGCCGTCTG
>CAZNDR010000311.1:4047-5665 GCA_964571835.1 uncultured Cytophagia bacterium
GATTCAGCATCGGAAATTTCCGAAAAACAGGTGGCTAAATTTAAACTGCCGTCTGAGGGCGCGGTTTTGTTTAAAACCAAAAATCGATTTTTGTCAAGGAATAAGTTCAGTGAGAACTATATTTACCTTAATGAAGCCGCTGCCGAGCAGCTTGTGAAAAGTCAAATTGGCCTGGTCGGAATTGACTATGTTTCCATTGAAGCGTTTCAGAATAGATCTGGCTCAGTGCACCAGCTTCTGCTTGGGGCAAATATTTTGATTTTAGAAGATATTAATTTGCAGGATGTTCCACCAGGCAGCTATCAGCTTATTTGTTTGCCCATAAAAATTAATAACTCTGATGGTGGACCCTGTCGGGCAGTGCTGCTGAAATAAAAACAGCCCCGTTCAAACTTATTGACATCGAAAGACAAAGTTTTCTGTAGCCAAAGAATGGTAGTCGGGGCTGCTAATGATTGATAAGATGCCAAGAATTATTTTTCCCACTCGACCAATGTTGCTTTTACCTCGCTTTTAATGACAGCATCTTCAGCCACACCTTCCATAATTTCCTGGGTGGCCAAAATTTCTTTCATCAGTTTAATGGCGAGCTCTTTTTGATCCTGTGAATAGAGTGCTTCAGCCAAAAATTGTTTAGTCGTCAGATTGCTGGGAGCGATTTTTAAGGCTTGCTGCAAAATCTCTACTGCTTTCTTTTTGGAAGGCCAGCCTAAGATAAGGGGTATTTTCGGAGCCTTAAAATAGACACGGCCTAACACGCGATAGCCTCCAGCTTCATCGAACTCGGGATCTATGTCGATCGATTTTTCACAAAGGTCTTTAATTTTTCCGGCGACACCTTTTTTGGCCGCTGCTAAAATGCCATATTCCTCACCCCACACGCCCCAAACGATAGCTAAAAACAAATTTACACCCGGAGAATCGGGAAATTCATTTATGGCAGATTCGCCTAAATTTTTTCCCAAGTTATAAATTTTTTTCCTTAATTCGCTGTCATGAGTGGTGTATTTGCCTTTGAAATAATAAGCACGGATGAGCTTCCAGGTGGCTTCTTCTTTGTTGAAGCCCGTGCTCTCTTTGATGATGTTTTGATAAAGTGAAATTGCCTGGTTAATCGTGGTGCTATCCGCAAGCAAGGTTTCTGGATTAAAGATATCGCCGCGTTTTTCCCAAAGCAAATCAGCTTGACTAATAGTATTTTGAGCGCAGATTTTTGAAGAAACTATTATTAGAAAGAAAAAAAGCAGCATGAAGATTTTTTTCATTCTCAATCCTCCCATAAAAGTTTATTTTTGATAATGCTGAAAAAAACTCGAATCAATATAGCAAATAGTAAACCATTTTGCAAGTCATTTTTATATTAGCTGGTAAGCAGACAGCTTTAAAATAGATGGATATTCATTCAAATAAGAGAATAGGTTAACATAGTTGTTTTGTACGCCCTCAATAATTAATGATAGTCGAGTCATTTAATCTAATGCTAAGGCAAGTCTGTTTTTTGAAATTAATTTAATGATTTCAGTCAGAGAAGGCAATTTATTTTTTTATGAATCCAGTCAAAAAGATAGTCAAAGGGATTTACTCTCAATTTTTGCATGTCTCAATAGCCGATCGCATT
>CAZNDR010000312.1:0-5653 GCA_964571835.1 uncultured Cytophagia bacterium
TTTTGTTACTCCTACGCATTTTGCACCACAGATTATCTCCGCTTTGCCGGCAGCTATTGATGATGGATTGCGGGTGCCACTGGTGTGGAATTGCGGAGGTTATGAATCGATCGAGATCATTGGTTTGTTGAACGGAATTGTCGATATCTATATGCCAGATGCAAAGTTTAGTGATGTTAGCTATGCAAAATTGTATGCAAAAGCTGAAAATTATTTTGTGAATTTAAAGGGCGTGTTAAAAGAAATGCATGCTCAAGTGGGAGTATTAAAAATTAATGAATATGGTGCGGCAAGCAAAGGGTTGCTAATTAGACATTTGGTTTTGCCCAACAACGTGTCAGGGTCTGAGGAGATTTTAAAATTTATTGCCAAAGAATTATCTCTTGATAGCTACGTTAACATTATGGACCAATATCGACCATTTTATATAGCAAAAGATGATCAATTAATCGGACGCTCAATAACTCAAAGTGAATATCAAGCGGTTATTGCCTTGGCAAAAAAGATTGGATTGAAGAGAGGATTTTTAAATTAAAGCAAAGGGACATTATTAATATAAATGACCAGTCAAAAAGCTGATTGGGCTAAAGCCTAAGTGATTTCGGATTTCATAAGTTTCTCCGCCATAAATGGCGGAGCTATTCATAAAAATTGAATAGCTCCGTTCTTTAGAACGGAGATCTGTTAATTTTCCCACCAATTCTTTAGGCTTTAGCCCTTCATTTCATTCGGTTTTTTTCAACTGGTCATTCATACTATTAGCAAATCATCCATAAAATCAGACCGAGTGAAAATTTATCAGAAGATATAAAAGCAGTAATTGAAAGTTGTTAACTATGGCCAATTTCGTTCTGCAAATGAAAAAGATAAGCAAGGTTTTCTCTGGGGTTGTCGCTCTAGAAGCAGTGGATTTTAATCTAAAACGTGGCGAAGTTCATGCGTTGGTTGGCGAAAATGGCGCTGGCAAATCAACTTTGATAAAAATTTTAGGCGGTGCCATTGCCAAAACGGGTGGAGAAATATTAATTGAAGGCAAGCCGGTAACCATTCTCAATCCGCTTCATTCACAGGCCCTAGGGATCGCCGTCATTTATCAAGAACTCATGTTAGCACCGACGCTGACGGCTGCTGAAAATATTTTGCTGAGCAACTACCCTTGCAAATGGCATGTATTTTTGGATAGAAAAAGAATGCAACGTCGTGCCCAAGAGTTAGCAGAATTGCTGGGATTAAATTTCGATTTAAGCCGTCAACTAAATCTGCTTACATTAGCTCAACAGCAAATGGTGGAGGTGGCAAAATCGCTTGCGCTAAATGCTAAAATAATTGTCATGGATGAACCATCCGCAGTTTTAACTCCCCATGAATTGGCAAGACTGGTTGCCGTGATCGCTAAATTAAAACAGCAAGGCGTGTCCTTTATCTATATTTCACACCGCTTGGAGGAAGTTTTTAAAATTGCTGATCGCGTTACGGTGCTGAAAGATGGCAAATGGCAAGGTACGCAACATATTTCTGAAACGAATCGTGCTAAAATAATTAAAATGATGATTGGCAGAGAAATCGCTGCTTTTTCCAAAAGAGATTTCTGGCAGGAAGAGACAAAAAATGTTCTCGAAATCATTAACTTGAAAAATGATCATTTTCCCAAACCAATTAATTTGAAGTTAAAACAAGGTGAAATTTTAGGCATTGCCGGCTTAGTCGGTGCTGGACGTACTGAATTGGTGCGAGCGATTTTTGGCGCAGATCAAATAAGCGCTGGGCAAATATTAATAAACGGGAAACGGGTGAAGATCAGATCGCCCAAAGATGCTGTCAGGGAGGGAATTGGTTTTGTGCCTGAAGATCGCAAAGCACACGGGCTTTTGCTGGATATGAATGTTCGAGAGAATATGACGATTACAAATTTAAAGCAGGTAAGCCGAGGCGGTTTTCTCTCTCGAAAGAATGAGCGAAAAAATGCCGATGTATTAGTTGAAAAATTAAAAATACGTTTGAAATCGATTCAAGCAAATATTAAAAGTTTAAGCGGCGGCAATCAGCAAAAGGTAATTTTAGCTCGCTGGCTGGATACAAAATCAAAAATCATTATTTTTGATGAGCCGACCCGGGGCATTGATGTGGCGGCAAAATCCCAAATTTACAAGCTCATGCGGCAACTCATCAAGGAAGAGGCCTCAATTATCATGATCTCTTCAGAGCTTCCTGAGATTTTACAAATGAGCGATCGAATAATAGTAATGCACGAGGGGCAAATTACCGGTGAATTAGACAGTTCACAAGCAACTGAAGAAAAAATTATGCAATTAGCCACCCAATAAGCTGGTGCTAAAAATTTGTCCAAGGAATCTTTTTATGGCGCTAAACATCAAAGATAAAAGTAGGAGCTGCCATAGCATGAACAATTTCCAGCAGATGATTGAAAAAGTCTCTGGCTGTTTAGAGAATCGCTTTGAGCCGTGTAACGACAAAGCAGTGGCTGATCTAGTAAAAGAAAAGATTCTGGAAGAGTTTCAAAAAGCTAATCAAAAAGCGGCAGAGTAGATGATGCTAAAAAATTCGTGGATGATATTATCCAGCGCAAATTGGCTGCAGCAAAGGGATCGCCATGGCAGAAATAAGAATTTATAAAAATATGCAGATTGAAGACTTAATTGAGAAGTATCCACAAGCTGCAACTTGGTTATGGAGAAAAGGAATTAGATGTGTTATCTGCGGAGAGCCGATATGGGGCACGTTGGAGCGGGCAGCTTTAGAAAAAGGCTAAAATGAAAAAGAGATTGACATTCTGATTGATGAATTAAAGATAAATGTTGAGAACGATAAGCAATAATATAAATGAATAAGGAACGCATATGGAGGCGATTGTCAAACAAGTCGAGGGCTTAAGCCTAATGGGCAAAGCCAATTCAAATCATTGGCTATCAATGGATGCGGCTGAAGAGGTCGGTGGGCACAGCGCAGCAACAAAACCGATGGAGTTGGTCTTGCTTGGCCTGGGAGGGTGCACCTTGATGGATGTAATTTCTATTCTAAAAAAGAAACGCTCTCCCTTCGCTAAAATTGATGTATTGCTGAAGGCTGAGCAAGCAAAGGAATATCCTAAAGTCTTTACCCACATAAAAGTGAAATTTATTGTTTATGGTGATAAAGAAAAGGTAAAGCGCTCTGATATCGAGCGAGCGATTGAGCTTTCCAGTAAGCAATATTGTTCCGTGTCGAATATGCTACGCGGAACAGCAAAAATTGACTATGAATTTGAGATAGCTCACCCTCAATAAGATGAATGATATAAAAAATGGTCTCGACTAAATTCTACAGTTTCGATACCTTTTTATTGCAAAGGAATTTGTCAATTTGTCTCTGTTAAAGTGAAGAGAAGCTTTATCTTGTTGGCGACTGAATTGAGCATCGTCTTGATTATTTGTGGCTCAGTGCGAACCTGAAATTTCCGACAAATAAATCTTGTTTTTTTGATTTAAATTTGTTATAATTAGCCGATTTTTAGATTCTCACTAATCAGCACTGAACGAATGGAAATTTCAGAAAAAGAATTGATACACCGCGCAAGAAGCGGGGATCGGCGTGCGCAAGCTGAGATTGTCAAAACCTATGAAAGAATGGTTTACAACCTTGGTCTAAAATTGTTAGGAAATGACGATATGGCTGAGGGGGTGTTGCAGGAGACATTTTTAAAGGTGCTTCAAGCTTTGCCAAATTTTAAAGAAAAAGCTCAGTTGTCTACCTGGATTTATCGGATTGCCACTAACCAGGCATTGATGCGCTTGCGAGCTAAGAAACGTCACCAGCAATCTTTCGATGAAAATCTCGAAAATGAAAATCGCGATTATTCAGCATTTGTTCGGTCAATAGAAAAAAATCCGCTAGAAGATTTAATGAATAAAGAGCTAAAAGAAAAGATGGATATCGCCATTGATGAACTGCCTGAAAATTACCGAACCACCTTTGTTCTAAAAGACATCGAAGGATTGGCTTTAAAAGAGATAGCCGACATCATGGATTTGTCATTGCCAGCGGTAAAATCCAATCTGCATCGCGCCCGCGTGACCTTAAGAAACAAATTGTCTGAATTGTGGAATTAATAAAATTGTAAAAATGGACTGCTTAAAGACCCTACAACAAATATGTGATCAATTGGCAGAAGACATTAATGGCTCCTTATGCCAGGAGATAAAAGAGCATTTGGCAATCTGTCCAAAATGCTGCGCCCAGGTCGATTCAATAAAAAAGGTTGTCTACTTGTACAAAAATGTACAAGCTTTAGAAGTGCCGGAGGCAGTCGATGACAGATTGTGGAAGGTATTAAATCTTCGCAAACCAGAATAAAGCCGTCATCGGCTGGAACACAAAAGCCTACCGATTACTTGCCTTGAAATTTCTCAATTATCAATTAGTAAAATATGGTTGATTTTTAAAAATAAAATTCCTATATTCAGCCGACCAATTTCAATTCAGGCTAATTAGGAATTTAAGTTTTTTTATTAATAAATGCCCATTTTTTGTTTTATTCGAAAAGATTAATTTATTCTCACCACCAGTCCAGCCGCTCTATTTTGGCGAAGGTATTTAAATTTTCTAAGACCACAAGCACAATTGATTAATTCAGAACATAGCAGAGGTAATAATATTGAGTGTTTATGAGCTTGTTACAAAGCGTCGGACGATCAGAAGTTTTCAGCAACGTCCGATTTCCAGACCGCTGCTGGAAAAGCTGGCCAATGCCGCAAGATTAGCTCCTTCTGGAGCAAATTTGCAGCCGCTTGAATTTATCATTGTTGACGATCCAGTCAAAGTTGAAAAAGTTTTCGCTACCTTGCGATGGGCGGCCTATATCGCGCCTGCCGGTAACCCGGCTGAAGATAAGCAGCCAATGGCATATATCATCGTTTTAATAAATACAGAGATTAAAAAAGAGAAAGGTGAAGTTGACGCGGCTGCTGCCATCGAAAATATGATTTTGGTCGCGCTGGAACACGGCGTCGGTTCGTGCTGGCTCGGGTCGATAAATAGAAGTGAAATTCAAAAAATTTTTAATATTCCGGAAAAATTTCAAATCGATTCGATTCTTGCTTTGGGTTATCCGGCGGAAGCGCCAGTGCTTGAAGACTTGGAGCACTCAGTGAAATATTGGAAAGATGATTTGGGAGTTCTCCACGTCCCCAAGAGAAATCTGGCAGATATCCTTCACATTAATCAATTTCAGACCAAATAAGCGATTAATTATCGGAGGCAACTTTGTCTAATTTAATGGTCAGTATCTCAGGTGTTAGAGGAATCGTTGGCGATGGCCTGACCCCAAAAAAGGTAATGCAATTTGCTCAAGCTTTTGGAAATTTTTTAGGAACAGGCCAAATTGTTGTTGGCAGAGATTCTCGCGTGTCTGGTCCAATGTTCAGGCATGCAGTTTTTGCCGGCTTGCTGACAGCCGGGTGTGATATTATCGATGTTGGTATTTGTCCAACTCCAACAGTACAAATGGCGGTAATAAAATTGAAAGCTCGTGGCGGCATTGTCATCACCGCCAGCCATAATCAAATTGAATGGAATGCCTTGAAAATGTTAGAATCGTCAGGTATGTTTTTAGATGAAAATCAGGGGCAAATGGTAATAAAGTTGGTTGAGGCAAATA
>CAZNDR010000313.1:0-1791 GCA_964571835.1 uncultured Cytophagia bacterium
CGTAACCAATTGGGCTTTAGTCCAGACAGTTTTTTGACTGGTCATTCATATTATTGGCGGCAGGCAAAAACTCAGAGTATCTGTTCTACATCTATTACGTGATCAATAGAAAAAAACCTGAGTAGCAAATGTTTTGCATTCATTATTTTTGCCATAATCACCTGATTCGGATCTATTTTAGAAGATGGCTTTGAATTAGGCTGCTTTTAAACGCTATTGAGATTCAATAAAAAATAGCACGCAAGAAAAGTTTCGACTAATCCTCGGCTGAAATGGAAATTTATGCCTTTAATTTCTTTACCTGCCTGGCTATTTTCTTTTTAATTTTATCATAGGAAAGCGGCGGACCAGTTCTTAGCTGCTTTTTATTTATGAATAAAGCATCACTCAATCCCCATTCTACGACTACCTCTTTTTCAAAAGTATTGATTCCCTGAAAAACTACCTTGTCGCCGAATTCTGCTGCGGCTCGTTTTGCTCGTTCATACATCAAATTCTGAACCGGGCACCAACCATTTATGAAGGCTGTAACTGTCACTTTTCCCGCGACTGTCTCCGGATATTTTTTTTGTTTGATCCATTTTGGAGCAATGGCATCGGCGGTGAACGGTTTCCAGAGAAGAATAGCTATGCTGTCTTTATCAGCTTTTTTATAGCCATGTTTTTTAAACCATGAGGCTTTCATCCAAAACGGCAAGGACAGACCCCAGGCAGCGATGCCCTTTGCGCCCAATTGTTTCACCTCTTCTTCAGCCGCTTGCAACAAGGCTTTGCCCATACCTTTTTTCTGAAAATTGCCTCTCCCCTGTTTGTGACCATGTACCCAAATGCAGGCAATAAAGTACAGCTCTTTTCCCTCAATGATCGAATGCTCAACAGGCAAATATTGAATCATCCCTCCTACCTGATTATTCTCGTTAAGGGCTAATTTCACACGAAGCCCTTTGCCTTTCATTTTTTCGTACCATTTTTCTTTGTGATCGCCGGCCTCTTTAATTTCATCAGACCAGTCTTCCAAACACAGACAATAGAGTTTTTTATAATCCTCAGTCAAATCGACAATTTTCAACGGTACATCTCCACTATTTTAATTTTTTATGGATACTGCTTTTAGCTGAAAAAAGGTCATCCACATCGTGATCGTCACCTTGGCTACGACTGTTCCCCCTGCTAAGGCGGTACAAAAACCAAAAATGGTATTCAATGGCGTAGGGACGAAATCAGGTATGCCAAATTTTAGTCCCTGCGCCACACTAAAAATATCATTGTTTGACAATATCGCCACTAGCAGAATTAATAAAGCGAATGAAAAAGTGGGAAAACAACCATAGAGTGAAAAAGTAATGATGCTTTGTAATATTTTATGTCTCGATAAGCCCGGCAAAATCCGCCGGCCAATTAAATATCCCCAGGGGATACTGAGCAAAATTGTAAAAACTTGAGTCGCCATCCCAGCAGCCAAAGCGACACTTTCGAGAAAATAAATCAATATCAAAGAAACGAAATAATGATGACTTTTCGACGATCCGCGATCGACTTTTTTAAAACTTTTTGATAGCGGAATAGCCAATCCCACACCAGCCAATAGATTGACTACGATAAAAGAAATGACAAGGACATTTTCCATTCATCATTACCACAAAAAATTGATTTACTCCTGATCGCCAAAATCACTTGTCAATTGTCTCAACCAAAAATGGCCTGAATTTTAAAATTTTAAAAAGCTAAACCGATATTTTGGTTTCACTAACGTTGCAAGGGCGTTCCTGATTCTTCTACCGACCTTAAAAT
>CAZNDR010000313.1:1801-5652 GCA_964571835.1 uncultured Cytophagia bacterium
GGATACAAGATACCATTTCCATTTTAAACCATTCGGGGTTGTCGGGGAAGACCATGATGTACTAATAAATTCCAAGCATCAAATTCCAAATCCCAAACAAATCCAAATTTCAAAATTCCAATAACCTATTAAATCATTATTAAAATTAGTTATTCATTCGCCCACAAAATTAGTCCTGTCTCATGGGGATGAATTAAATTTTGAACCTTTGGCAGCACTCTCAAAGTGTAGCCGTACAAGCCACTAAATTGACAGGAAATCGTTCCGGAAAAAGTATAAACATTATTCCCATTGTTTTCTGTGCATTCCATTGTATCCACTTTACTGTTTTGAATTTTATTTTGGGCATCTAAAAATCCATGATAAATTTCCACAGTCACGTCATCCGGCGTCAAGTCTTGGAGATGCACTTTAGCAAAAACCATCATATCATTGCCCACCTGATATTCCTTTTTGCCATTGTGATCAAGTTCAACAAAATGCACCTGCTGCCAATTCTTTTGGATTTTTGTTTTCCAGTTAGCTAACTCTTTGGCTTTTTGTTGATTATTTTCATTCAGGGTATTGTATTTATTCATGGCTGGAAGATAATACCATTCGGTATATTCACGTGCCATGCGATTGGTATTAAAGAAAGGACAAATCTCTGACATAGAATTTTTCATCAATTCAATCCATTTGCGCGGCACATCATTTTTACCTCTATTGTAAAATAAAGGAATAACTTCGTTTTCCAATAGATCGTAGAGAGTTTGCGACTCAACTTCATCGTGATATTCTTCCACGTCATAACTTTCTCTGCCGCCGATTGCCCAGCCAATATTGCTATTATAGGCTTCATCCCACCAGCCGTCTAACACGCTGATGTTTATTACTCCATTTATCGCTGCTTTCATGCCGCTCGTCCCACTGGCTTCCATCAATCGTTTGGGTGTATTGAGCCAGACATCTACTCCCTGAACCAGGTAACGCGCAATTTCAATATCATAATTTTCCAAAAAGACAATGTGTTGTCTCAACTCTCGCTGCTTAGCAAAATGAATGATTTCTTTAATGAGTGTTTTTCCCGGCATGTCATTAGGATGTGCTTTTCCAGAAAAGATAATTTGCACCGGAAATTTTTTTTGGCATAATATTTCAGCTAATCGCTCGGGATCATGAAATAATAAGCCAGCCCGTTTATAAGTGGCAAAGCGTCTGGCAAAGCCAATAGTCAGTGCTTCCGGATTCAAAATGTCTTCAACTTGATTCACCTCGGAAGATTGCGCTCCTTGCTGGAGCAATTGATGTCTCAAGCGAGTGCGGGCAAAGGCAACCAGTCGCTCACGCCGACGCTCATGCGTCCGCCATAGCTCTTCAATGGGAATTTGATCTATGCTTTTCCAGATGGTCAAATCAGCCGGTTTCTTCTTCCAGGTAGGGCCTAAATAGCGGTCGTACAGACCAGCTAAATCTTTTGAAATATACGAACTGGGATGAATTCCGTTTGTTACCGAACTAATTGGTATTTCATCTTCTGGGATATCGCTCCACAGTTCTTGCCACAGTTTTCTGGACACATGTTTATGCAATTTGCTCACGCCATTTATTAGGCTGGCTAACCTAATGGCCAAAATTGCCATTGAAAATTTATCATTACCATTAGCTGAGGGCATTAATCCTAAATGGAAAAATTTATTTTTCGGAATATCAAAATCTTCAATATAATTAGAGAAATATTTTTCCATCAGTCGCAATGGGAAATAATCAATACCTGCCGGTACTGCTGTGTGAGTGGTAAAAATATTCCCTGCTTTAGTTAGCTCCACTGCCTGATCAAAATCCAAATCGGATTCTTCCATACAAATTCTAATTCTCTCCAAAGCGAGAAACGCCGAATGTCCTTCGTTCATGTGAAAGACTACTGGCTGGATATTCAGCTTTTTCAGCGCGCGTACTCCGCCAATTCCTAAAACGATTTCCTGCTGAATTCTTGTTTCGATATCGCCACCATAAAGCTCACCAGTTATCGATTTATCCTCATCATTATTTTGGCTAACATTGGTATCTAAAAGATACAAATTAGCCCGGCCAACCTGGATCTTCCAAATTTGAGCGAAGACTTGGTGCCCGGGGAAATCTATCTCGACCAACAGCGGTTCTCCGTGCTCATCCATCTGCAATTGAATGGGCATATTATAAAAATCATTATCAGGATACCGTTCGCCCTGCCAACCGTCAGCGTTGAGAAATTGTTGAAAATAACCCTGTTGATACATCAAGCCAACGGCAGCTAGCGGAAGTCCCAAATCACTGGCCGATTTCACATGATCGCCGGACAGTATGCCCAGACCACCTGAATAGATCGGCATGCTTTCGGTCAATCCAAATTCAGCAGAAAAGTAAGCAATTTTTATCTCATCTGTTTTTCCAAAGCTTTTTTGATACCAGGTCTGTTCTCTTAAATAATCGTCCAAGTCTTGTTCTACTCGACTCAAATGAGCCATAAAGCCATCATCGTTTTCTAAAACCTCAAGTCTATCCTGGCTGATCTGGCCCAATATTTTTACCGGATTGTGATTCGTCCTTTCCCACAAATCTCTGTCCAATCGCCTGAATAAATCTATGGCATCATGATTCCATGACCACCATAAATTATAAGCTAATGTTTTCAGGAAAGACAATTTTTCAGGTAGAGCAGGAATGATAGTGAATGTTGCTATCGGATTCATCTTCCACATCTCCTAATGTTCACCGCTACAAATTTTGCACAAAGTATTCAACTTCACACATTTTAAAAGGTTCACAGCTTGCTTATTCATGCTTAAAAAATAAATGCCGTTTTTTTGTTCAAAAAATAAATCAGAAAAAATAGCATTCGAATTTTTGATAGGGTGAAGTATTGGATGGTGGAGTGATCGATTAAAACCTTATTAAGTTGAAATAGCATAAGTTTAAACAAGTTGATGACAACTTTTGGCAAATTTATTTTACAGAAAAGAAATCCTGCACTGCTGGCCGTGCAGGCGAAAATTTTAAAAGAAGCGAAAGAGTGCAGCAAAACAGTTACCTTATTAAATTTTTAGTATTTGCACCTTCCAGGTTAGCATTTTCTAATTGAGCAGGTTTCATAAAAGCACCTGACAGATCGGCTCTTTTTAAATTTGCCTGACGAAGATCAGATCGCTCCAGATGGGCATTTGCTAATATAGCTTCTTCAAAATTGGCAGCTTTAAAAGCTGACCTTTTCAAACGACCATTTGTCAAATTGGCTTTGTTAAAGTTCGCTTTTTCCGCGTGGACACCAAATAATTGGGCGTGAAATAGATTGGCTTCTTTGAAACTGGCATTTTCAAGATTGGTATCCTGTAAATTGCCTTCGGTGATATTGGCTCCATCAAAGCAAGCTTCAGCTAAGTTTGCTCCAAACAGAAAGACATTCAGCATTTTCGCATTGACAAAATTTGCTCCTTCTAAATTAGCATTCTGCAAGTGGGCATCAGAAAGATCTGCGCCGGAAAAATTTGCTCCCTTCAGGTTTTCATACGATAAATCTATGCCAGTCAGGTCCATATCACTAAATGATTCACCTTTTTCATATTTTTTGATCGCTTCTTCGCGGGATATTTGAGCCATACCAAATCTCCTTTAATTCTCTTTAAAGCTAATGATAGCCTCGTCGACAGAATTAAAAATCGAAAAGACGGATTCAAGTTTGGTTATTTCCAGCGTCCGTTTTATGCGGTCGGAAACATTAGCTAAACGTAAGTCTCCCCCGCTGCTCCTAATCGTGGTCAAGCCGCTGATCAAGAGACCTAAACCGGAACTATTCATCCAATTTACCTTTTCCAAATTAATAACAACATTATTAC
>CAZNDR010000314.1:0-2541 GCA_964571835.1 uncultured Cytophagia bacterium
AAATATTTGCATAAATTGCAGCACAGCCCGGCCAAGGACATTAGCAGCATAGAAAAGGCGAAAACCGAAAGTTGTGAAACGCTGCTGTTAACCTTTCTTCAATATCATGTTGAAGAAGCCAAGTATTTGAAATCACTAAAATTTTTGAAGAATTTAAAAAATAATAGTCTGAATAGAATTAATCTGGAAAAGGGACAGAGATGAACAAAACTAAAAATGACCTGATGGACAAGATAGTTTCGTTGTGCAAGCGAAAAGGATTCATTTTTCAATCGAGTGAAATATATGGCGGTATTGCCAGTTGTTATGATTACGGTCCGCTTGGTGTGGAATTGAAAAAAAATATCAAGGAGATGTGGTGGAAAAGTATGGTGCAGAATCGCAACGATGTGGAGGGACTCGATGCAGCGATTCTCATGGCGCCGCAGGTGTGGAAAGCGTCGGGTCACGTGGACGGTTTTACTGATCCTTTGGTTGACTGCAAACAATGCAAGCACCGTTTTCGTGCCGATCAACTGGAAAACGCTCATGTCTGTCCGGATTGCGGGGGAGAGTTGACGGAGGAAAGGCAGTTTAATCTCATGTTTAAAACTCACATGGGACCAGTGGAAGAGGCTGCGTCGCTGGTTTATCTAAGACCGGAAACAGCGCAAGGCATTTATGTCAATTTTTTGAATGTACAAAAAGCCTCGCGGCAGAAAGTGCCGTTTGGCATTGCTCAAATTGGCAAAGCGTTTCGCAACGAGATTACGCCGGGCAATTTTACTTTCCGCACGCGCGAGTTTGAACAGATGGAAATGCAGTTCTTTGTCAAGCCGGGAACGGATCAGGAATGGTTCGAATATTGGAAAGAGGAGCGAATGAGATGGTACGACAGCATCGGCGTTACTAAAGATAAATTACGCTTTCATCAACACAGCACTAAAGAATTAGCTCATTATGCCAAAGCCGCTTATGACATCGAATATGAATTTCCGTTCGGCACCATGGAGCTGGAGGGCATTCACAACCGGACAGACTTTGATTTGAAACGGCATACTGAATATGCCGGAAAAGATATGTCCTATTTTGAAGAAGAGACACGCGAGAAATTTATTCCCTATATTATCGAAACATCGGCTGGAGTAGACCGGACGCTGCTCACCTGTCTCATTGATGCGTATGAAGAGGAGCAACTGGAAAATGACATGCGAGTGGTGCTTCATTTGTCGCTCAAAATAGCACCAATTAAAGCGGCAATTTTCCCACTGGTGAAGCGGGATGGCATGCCTGAGTTAGCGCATAAAATCGTGACAATGCTGCGGCCATTTTTTATGGTCTTTTACGATGAAGGAGGCGCGGTGGGTAGACGCTACCGCCGCCAAGATGAGGTGGGAACACCTTACTGTATTACCGTCGATTCTCAATCTTTGGAAGATCAGACAGTCACCATTCGGGAGCGGGATACGATGAAGCAAGATCGAGTGGCGATTGAGAAAATTAGAAGTTATCTGGATGAAAGGATAATGCACTTACAAACTTGATTTTGCCAAGCATGGTCTCCATCCATGAGATGGAGACCATCTTTTTTATATGAAATGCTGTAATAGTACCCATAGCCGAGATAGCCAAAGAAAGATTCTACCTCAAAGTTGAAGCCCACCTTGCTAAATAATTAGATATTCATTTTTTATTCCCGACCGAATATCCCACTAAAAACGTCATTGCTGCGCCAATGGGAAAATGCCAAGGCCAAGCTAATTCGATGAACAAGGGCATTCCATCGGCTGATTTTCCGATGACTGCTAAACTGCTAACTAAAACGATTCCCGACGCAATAGCGATATAAAGAATTTTTGCTGGATTATTTTTCAGATACTTAAACGCTTGAATAACCAAAATTAAACACACCAGAAATACGATAAATTGCGCTAGGGGCTGATGCCAATTAAAAGCAAAAACAATCAACATGGAAAGTGGGATTCCCCACATCAAGCCGTAGTCATCACGTTTGGTGGGCAGAAAAGCTAACAGAAAAGTGCCCAGCAAAGCGCCGTAAGTGTAGGCAGCCATTGCCAAGGCAAATTGAATCAGATCGGCAAAGGCTTTGGAAATGGTATCACAATAGAGAGCAAAAGCAGTCAACAGAATGCCCCATAAGAAGACGATGATTCTCGAAGCGGTGACATAATGCTTCTCGCTGCCATCTTTTTTGATGAAAGGCTTATATAAAATAGAAATGGTCGTTTGTGAAAGAGCAGCTAAAACAGATTCCAGCGTAGAAATAGCGGCTGCAAATATCGACGCCATTACCAGTCCGGATAAAAACGGCGGCATCACCCTGACGATAAAGATGGCAAATATTTTCATTGAATCATTGTCCACAATGACCTGCTCCGGCATGGTGAGCGGAATATGCTTATAATAAACAAATAGACCAGCGCCCACGAATAACAACAAAACAGTCAATGAGACAGAAGCGCCGGACCAGATAACCGCTTTTCGTGCATCGTTCTCATTTTTGCAGGTGAACATGCGTTGCGCCATCAATTGATCAGTTCC
>CAZNDR010000314.1:2551-3122 GCA_964571835.1 uncultured Cytophagia bacterium
CCGTGCGAGCCCAGCGTGAGAATGCCTGTGGCGAACAATCCGCACCACAGAGTATAAGCTTCTTTTGGATTAAAATTCAAATTTATCATATTCAATTTTCCTGCTGCCAGGCTTTCTTTGAATACGGTGATGATGTTCCCGTCTACTGCATCGCCTACAAATAGCACAGCCGCTATCGCACCTACAGTAAAAAGCAAAAATTGAATGGTATCCGTCCAAATAACAGTGGTTATGCCGCCTACAATGGTCCACAGCATGGCAGCAGAGCCGATGATAATGGTGGACTTGACAATGTCGGTACCCGTTATCACCTGCAAAGCTTTGGCAGCAATGTAAAGCCTGGCGCCTTGAGCTAATATTGCACCAACCAAAAACAAAATTGAAGTCATATTTTTTACGCGAGGCCCTAACTGTTCGCCCATGTAATCGTAAGGTGAGTAGATCTCTTTTTTATAATACGCGGGGATGAAAAAATAGCCGATTATAAAACGAGCGAGAATAGTGCCAATGGCTAACTGGAGGTAGGTCATGTCGCCACCTTTGGAAAAAACAATCGCTGGAACTATTAAAA
>CAZNDR010000314.1:3132-5609 GCA_964571835.1 uncultured Cytophagia bacterium
AGCTTGTCATGATAGCTTCCTTGGCTGTGGTCAGAACTATTAAAAAAGTTGCTGCAGAAAGTTCAGTGGCGATAATCGAGCCGCAGACCGCTGTACATGGAAGTTTCCTGCCGCCCAAAAAGAAATCTCTAATGGTCGCTTGTTTGCCTGCTAAAGCCGCGCCCAAGATGGTAGTAAAAATCAGATATAAAATGATGGTGATCCAATCCTGAAAAGTAAAACTGAGCGAGACTTCAGCTAATGAAGCATTGACTCTAATTTCGGTGATTTCATTTTGTAGTTTGTTTACCTCCTTTTGTTTTTTGTTTACTAATTGTTGAAAAGCTTTTTTGATGGGAAGCGCTTTTAAATAAACTGCTCCAAGTTGAGCCTTATGTTCGGTCTCGGTAATAAGGCGGCTCCACTTGGTCAATTCATTTTCTAAGACGAACAATTCCTCCTGCTGTTTTTGCTTGCTCATTCTCAGCTCTTTCAGATGCTGCAGAGCCTTTTCTTTTTCTCTGGCTGAAATTTCTTTGTACAATACACTATCTGGGATCGTTTCTGATGAGTTCGCCGCCTGATCTATTTTTTCTTGTTGCATTTTCGTTTGAATGGCTTGCCAAACTGATCGGGCTTTGCCTCTCGTATTGCTATCAAATTGTTGAAGGAATTGATCAAATGAATCAGGAGTTGGTGGAGCTTGACATGACAAAGAATAAAGTGCAACAAAGAAAACAACGATGGAAAGAATCTTAACCTGTGACATTCTTGAAATGGGCATCGAACCTCCAAATTGACCAATTTTCAGAAAAAAATTTTTTGAAATATAGTGGATAAAACCATTCTTTGCAAGCAAAATATATAATCAATCTTAGTTGTCGAATTTCAGCGTGATTAAATTTTCTGAGAAAAGGGGGCACTTATTTATCTGGGCTTATATGAGCAAAGCCAGGTGAATCTGTGCTGCACTAAATGAAGGAAAGAAGGGGCGCAAATTAAATTTGATGTCTGACACTTTTGAGCTCGAGAATTTCATCTCGTATTTTGGCAGCATCTTCAAATCGTTCTTCGCGGACAGCTTTTTGAAGTTTAATGTTAAGTTCTTCCAATTGGTCAATGTCGCTGAATGGACGTTCCGAATTGTCAGCTCGGCTTCGGCTCGACGCCACTTGATCGAGCACGGCAGCTTTTTTCATTACTTTTTCGTCAACGTAAATAGGCGCTTGCATGCGCAAAGCCAGGGCTATGGCATCGCTGGGGCGGGCATCAATTTCATAAGTTTCCTTTTTTAATTTTACAGAAATGGCAGCAAAATAGGTATTATCGCGAAGGTCATTAATTACAATTCTGGAAATTTCGACTTTGATCGAATCCATCAGATTTTTCATCAAGTCATGCGTCAATGGACGCGGAGGCATGATCCCTTCTAATTGAAGCGCGATAGCTTGAGCTTCGGTGGTGCCCACCACAATAGGTAGCCACCTCCCGTTAACATCATCCCTGAGAATAACTACAAAACGGTTGGTTGATGTGTCTAACGTAACTCTATCAACTCTAACTGCAATGTGCATTTTTTAATTCCTCCACAACCTGATGAAAGGGAGTTTTTTTATTCGTTTTTTTATCTCTCAAAATTTCATTTATATTATATCAAATAAATTAACAAGTGTCAAGTAAAATTTCTAAAAAGTAATGTCTCAAATATTATTTTTTTGCAAACAGGTGCTGAAGGAGTTTCTATCTTCTATGTTAAAAGTGTCTTGCTTCAGATGAAACTGGACAATCGCGTTAATAACTAATATTAGTTAACTAACTAAGCTGGTGGAATAATGAACACGAAAAAACGCTATAGTCCAATCCAAAGAGTTGAAACGCCGAGAGAGCCCTTAGATAATCAAGTTTCCATAAGTGATTTAAGTGATCGCTTTCGTGTCTCCCCGGCTATGATTTATTACTGGAAAAAACAGTTGTTTGAAAAAGCAGTCGCGTTATTTAAAACTAACAACAAAGACCAATTAAAATTTAAGGAGCTTCAACATTAATTAAAAGGGAAAGGTGTTTAAAAAAAATGCCGCCGTACCCACCCGTTTTTTTGCTTCTGCTATTTTCCTTTCGTGCCTTGCCCTTTCAGTTAATTTGTGCTTCAAGCGGAGAAAAACCGTGAACGATAAAAAGCAAAAATTCCGGCCGGCTGAAAAAATAAAAAACGATGCCACCATCTTTCTGGCCCATCATCGCCAATTCTTTAATGGAAGGCAATGCTTTTATGAGTGGATTGCCCGCCGATTTGATTTCGCTCTCAGACCAGAATCCGCCTTCTTACTCGCCTCGGCGAACATAATTTTTGATGATAAACAATTGACTTGCTTTATCTCCGATGATTATCAGCTCTAATGGTCTAAGCAATTGCTTGAATTTCGCTGATTCAGAATTATTTAATCACCTAAATTTCTAAAACCGATCTGGATTTGATCATGCTTGCCAGTTAATTTCAA
>CAZNDR010000315.1:0-5604 GCA_964571835.1 uncultured Cytophagia bacterium
ACTGGAATTAAGGCGTACGCCTTTTATTAATCCTATAAGGAATTATGAAATGGTGCACTAAGGGATGCTTCGTTATGATCGAGCTATTTTCGTGCTGCAGGCCATCACGCATTTGAATCAAGCAGCCAAAACACCAGCTTATTACTGCATCAGCTCTGGTCGATACAATGCTTTTTATTTTGTCTGTGCGTAATTTACGGGATAAATCGTAATGAGTGGTCAAGCCCCACGGCCCGCCCAGACCGCAGCATTCGTCTGCCAGTTTCATTTCCACAATTTCCAGTTCGGAAACCATTTTTTAGCAGTGTTCGGCTGTGGTTGGTCTTTGTTATTTTCTGTCCAAATTTTTTGTGGCAAGACAGGCGGATGGTCACTTTCTGATTAATCATTTAGTTTGTTTTTTCTGTTGACATTTTTGTTTTAATCCCATATATTCAAATAAAATTTTTGATTAGCCTGACATTCAAAAGGAGCGTGTTATGAAACAATATAAAATAATTGTGGAAAAACATCAGGATGGATATGTGGCTTATCCTCTTGGTGTCAAAGGTGTTGTTGTTGGACAAGGGGATAGTTATGAGGAGGCGCTTGCTGATGTAAAGTCAGCGATAAATTTTCATATTGAAACATTTGGTGAAGAAGCGCTTGATATTGAACCGCCGATACTTGAGGCTTACGTGGCTGAGGCAGAAATATAGTTATGATTGTAAAATTCCCGATTAATGCACCAAAACGCAGAGTTATTCGGGCATTTGAATCTCTTGGCTTTCGTATAGTTAGAGAAAAGGAGCATATTTCTATGATACGAGAAAATCCTGATGGGACAAAAACTCCGCTTACAATGCCTAATCATTCTAAAATTCAAGCTTCCACATTAAGAACCATTTGTACGCAGGCCGGTATAGAACGCGAAGAATTTTTAAATGCTTTTGATAAGACTTGATACAAAAACTTTGACCATTGAATAGTACAATTGTTTTCTTGTGTAAATATCGTTATCCATACGCCTCCCCCAATAACTCCAATGGATGCCTCGTCTTTATCTTACTTTTTTCCTGCTGCAGCCCATCTCTCATTTGAATCATACAGCCAAAACACCAGCTTGTTGTCACATCCGCATTGGTTGCCATGATGCTTTTAATTTTATCTTTTCGCAATTTGAGAGAAAGATCATAATGCTTTGCCAATCCCCAAGGGCCGGCCAGGCCGCAGCATTCGTCTGCCAGTTTCATTTCCACAATTTCCAGCCCAGGAATCATTGTTAACAAAATTCGGGTGTAGTTGGCCGTACCGGTCATTTTCTGTCCTAACTTCTCGTGGCAGGACAAATGGATAGTGACCTTCTGATTCAGCTTGTTGCTGGGCTTTTTCAAATTGTCAACGCTAATGACCTCCACGATGAATTGCGCCGGCTCATAGATTTTTTTCACTAACTGTTCAGCTTTTCGGGCATATTCTTCATTTCCACTCCTGGCAAAATCTCGGGCGTATTCTTTGAAGGCTAATAAGCATGATGGACAATGCGCTATGATGTATTTATAATCAATAAACTGATCGATATTGAATTTTGCCAGCTTGTGATATTCGCTGCTATTGCCCATTGCAGCAAAGGGCTCACCGCAGCAGCGTTGGATAGGCAGTGAGATTTTCCAGCCATTGTGACGAGCAATTTTAATGAAGCTGTCGGCAATGGGTTCTTCAAAAAGATCGGCGCTGCAGCCGTAAAAATAAGCGATGTCTGCCTGGGCCGCTGGGATGTCCACCAATTCTTTGTAACGGCTGGCCACACTTTTTCCAGATAGTTTTGGCAAATAGCGCTCCTTTGGTAAGCTGGTGGGCAGCAGTCCTTGTGGCATAACAGAAAATAGCGAACGGCTAAGGCTATTAGCCCAGAGTGCTTGCGACAGGCTAAAAAAATTGATGATAAATTTATAGATGCCGGGATTGGAGCGTAGCGAATAAACCAGTGGTGCGATAAGGCGACTTTTTTCCTCCTCACGGATTTTAATGACCAAATCGCGCATGCTGGCATTGGTGGGGCATTTGTGGGTGCACTGGCCACAGAGCAGGCATAGGTCAAAAATTTTCTGGAAAAGCGGATCCTTTTTGAGTGCAGCCAACTTCCCGTTTCCTTCCAGCGCCATAACCAGGGCTCGTTTAAAAGTAGGTGCCGCTTCACTGCGAGCTGCAAATTCATCGCCCAGTTTTTTGAAAATGGGACAGGAATCGGCGCACTGGGAACAAACCGAGCAGACGCCGCTGAACAGTTTAGAAAAATCCTGAAACCGGTTCAAATTGAGCTGACTGGTCTGCGCTTCAATGCCCACCATTTCTTCGATGGCGCTCTTGAGTTCTTTATCGCGAGCTGCTTTGATGATCTTGACCCCGGGGTGCAAAATATTTTTCGCATCCATTAGTTCTTTAATGTTGACAAACAGATCGAATAGTTCACGACCAAACACGTAGGGCAAAATAATGCCCCGCGTTCTGCCGTCAGCATGCTCGCCGCTCATGCTGCCGCTTAACTCGGTGACCTTTTGCGTAATTTTAGTCATCACATTGATCAGCGCCTTGCGGTCTTTTTCTTTGGTCAAATTCAGCAGGAGAAAAACATGAAAATTGCAATCGCCAGCGTGGCCATGCGTGCCAGCGACAACCTTTTCTTCGGCAAACGTCCGTTCCAGATAGCTGATAAAGTCCAGCAACTTTTTTTCATCTCGCGGAATGACAATACATTCAATCATGGTGAGCGGTCGCTTTTGCGGATCATAGGCGTACAGCACTTGCAACGCACTGCGGCGCCCAATCCACAGAGCATCCTGTTTTGCCGGATCGGTGGCGATGTCAAAACCGATGGCAGTCCTGGGATAATCTTTTTCCAATAGTTTTCTTAACTTTTTAACCTGGCGGTCAATCAATTGAGCCGCTGCTTGTTTTTCCATTAAGCCAATTTTACCGATACGTTTCGCCGGATCATTTTGATCTGGCTCGACATAAATATCATCAAATTCAATCAAATACATCACTTTGGCATCTTCCCTCACGCCCAGCTTGGGAAAGGTCCTTCGGATTAAATCCAGATTGGTCGTAATAGCCACGTCAAAACAGGAAACACCTAAATTGTAAATTTTTGGGATGGCAGCGCACGCTTCCCGCAAATTGGTGAAATAGACGATACAGGTTGTCTTTTGTGTTGCCAGTGGAACAGCACGCAGTTTGGCTTCAGTAACAAAACCCAGCGTTCCTTCAGAGTGGACAAAAAATTTCGACCAATCTACCGGATAGCCTTTTTCCAATTGCTTTAAAATATCCAGCACATTGTAGCCAGAAGAATTTTTAGGCACCCGGGGAAAATTTCGTTTGATCGCCTCTTTATTATTTTCTATCAACGTTAAAATTTTCTTCCATGGCATTTCATCGGATTTTATTTCCGACGTCCACAAACTGTCACCATTACTCAATACTACGTGCAAATCTAAAACCTGGTGTTGTGTGGTGCCCAACTTGCAGGAATTGGCGCCCGAGGCATTATTAGCGATCATACCGCCAATGGTCGCCATGTCGGTGGAAGCCGGATAAGACGCCAGAAACACACCATAATCTTTGAGGTAATTATTCAATTGCGTGCAAATTACTCCCGCCTGAGCATAGACAACTTTCCCGCCATCTGGGTGATCACACAACACTTTTTTGTCATCCATAAAACGCATATCCAGTACAATGCCCGATCCGACCGATTGTCCGGGCAAACCACTGCCGCCGCCGCGTGCCGTGATAGGGATATTATTCTCGTAAGCAAATTTCACTGCTTTTTCCACCTCTTCATGGCAGCGCACGCCGATGACAGCGCGAGGGGTGAGACTGATGGGTCCCACATCGGTGGCATAACCGAGAAGACCGACATCATTGACTTCGATTTGCGAATCAGCGATGCCAGCGTTGATTAGCTCGGCTTTGATTTTTTTATTGCTCATCCTGCTGTAAACTTTTCGCTGTGCTAATTTTTCTGCCGCTAATAAAACCAGATGGGTATTCCGGCCGCCAAAGCCCGGCTGCTTCCCTTCTGGCATTTTGACGTTGACCGTAGCTTCGCCGCCGAAAATGATAGCTCTTTTCTGATATTCATTATTAGGATTGGTGATCAATGCCAGACAAATATCAGCAACGTTAGTTCCAGTAGGACCGGTTTTGATTTCCAGCCCAAGCTTTTTAAAAAAAGTGGCTGAGTCATAATTTGATAGAGATTGGTGATAATCCCATCCTTTATTTTTTGCCAGCTTCAGCGTACTACTATCGGCAATAGCTCCCGCTACATCGGAAAATCCGTCCAACCCATCGGTGGAAAAACTGCCGAAAGTGATATTGTCATCTTCAGTGATATGCTGCGAGATCGTCGTCCAGATATTTTCTATCTCCTGGCTGACTTCGGCTTTGATTTTGTCAGCCGTTGAGCCGGTTTGCCAACCGATCAATAGCGTGTTATAGCCCAGTTGTTCAGCTCGTTCTTTTGCTGCTTCCATAGCACGATCGTTATTGGCAATCATCACGTATAAACTTTTATCTTCGGAAAGCAGTGGAGAATTTCTGGGGAGCGTTTCGTTTTCTTCCTTGCCTAAATTTTTATCAAAATATTTTTTAACGGCCTCGGGAGCTGCATCCCAAATGCCATGAGACGTAAGCACGTTTTTTGCCGAGGCAAAAGTGGAATCATCGCCGACAGTGGGACCGGAGGCGATAACTGACGTATCATCGACTACACCGGTTTTGGTCACCGGGACATCCGATAGCACCAGCGAAATAAAGCCGCCAGCCCTGGCTGCCAATTTGCGCATGCCGCCGCCTTTGAGCGGATCGATGTGTTTGCGCACAGCGTTAATTTCGTCAATCGTCGCCGGGACAGTCAACAGCAATTTGCTGATCGCCTGATAATCTTCCAAACTGATACCATCAACCGGCAACGCCATTAACGATGAACCGCCGCCGGAAATCAGCGCCAAAACCAGTGTCTTTTTGTCGGCGCTTTTCAACAGCTCAATCATTTGCCTTGCACCTTCTATGCCCTGTGCGTTTGGTGTTGGATGATTTGCGCCAAATAATTTTATTTTACCGGAAATAGGTTCATTTGCCTGATCCAAATAGACATTCAGTGCGCCAGCGGTAATGCGATCACCTAAAATTTTCACCAATTCGGCGCCAGTGCGCCTGGCCGCTTTGCCGCCGCCAACGATAATTATTTTGTCGAACTTTTTCAGCGCAAATTTTTTTCCACCGACAATCAATACATTTTTCTGCTCATCCAATTTCACGTACCGTCGCAGCGCTGCCTCAGGCAGCACACTTTGCAGCGCATAATCAAAAATATCTCTCGCATCCTTAATTGGGTTATTATTGCTAACTGGCATATCTCCTCCGAGCAAAAACATTCTGAATTTATTTTAGCTATAACTAAGTCGAGCCGTTTGGTTGGCAGCACCTTCTTGTTTCACCGATTTATTCATTAGTTCAACAATCCATTGTTCGTTCTCATTTGGCAAGGTCGAAAAATAAACATGGCTCAAGCGGTTTTTTTAAGCTGATAACATAAGATAAAATGGGGATAAATTC
>CAZNDR010000316.1:0-5564 GCA_964571835.1 uncultured Cytophagia bacterium
CTTCTGCTCATTATTAAATCGGTGTGTGCTGTTCTCGATAATAAAAATCGCTTGCATATTAAAAAAATCTTTTTATCTTTGAACCACAAACTAAATGTTAAAAACTTTTCGTGTCAAAACTTCGGTTTGTGATAGATTGTTTTTTTGAGTTATTCTGAAAATAGTGCAGGTGAGTTGTTGTTGAAGACAGCGGAAGCTTGAGTTCTAAAATTTGGTAACAAAACTTATGCCCCAAGGTCAAATGAGGTTGGGGCATTTTTTTAGCGATGAAAATTTATTAAATAACGTTTTGGAGGTCGCCAGGTGGACATTATCAAGCCGAGCATCCCCAAAGGGACGCGGGATTTTTTACCAGAACAGATGCTTAGACGTCAGCATGTGATCGATATTATCAAGAATGTATTTGAAAAATATGGTTATATGCCTTTAGAAACGCCAGCGATCGAGAAGCTGGAAATATTGTCAGGAAAGTATGGCGAAGAAGGTGACCAGCTGATGTTCAAAATATTAAAGCGTGGCACTGGCATTGAGAAAGTCGGCAGAGAGATTAAAGAATTTTCTATCACCAAATTTAGTGATATCGCTGATTTGGGATTGCGTTACGATTTGACGGTGCCGCTGTGCCGGGTGATCGCCATGTACCACAAGGAAATTGCCTTGCCTTTTAAAAGATACCAAATCCAGCCGGTCTGGCGAGCTGACAGGCCGCAAAAGGGCAGATACCGCGAATTTTTTCAATGCGACGCCGATAACGTGGGCAGCGCTTCCATGCTGGCAGATGCGGAAACAATTTCCATCATCCATGAGATACTGACCAGACTTGGTTTTAAAAAATTTAAAATAAAAATTAACAACCGAAAAATTCTCTCCGGCATGGTTGAATATGCTGGGGTGAACAAAATTCGCGGCATGGATGTCTGCATTGCCATTGACAAAGTCGAAAAAATCGGCTTGGATGGTGTAAGGGAGGAATTGGCAAAGCGCGACCTTGAAAAAACATCAATCGAGAAAATACTGCCGCTGCTGGAGATTAAAGGCGATCCCGACTCAGTACTAAAACAGCTTGGCGAGCTATTGGCGGTTACAGAAATCGGAACTGAAGGCGTGAAAGAAATGGTCGAATTGTTTTCGCACTTAAAGACGATGGGCATTTCTGAAAACAGCTATCAAATCGATCTGTCTCTGGCGCGCGGACTGACTTATTATACGGGACCGATTTTTGAATCGGTGATCGAAGAGCCCCATATCGGTTCTCTAACCGGCGGCGGCAGGTATGACGAATTAGTCGGCATGTTTCTTGGCGAAAATATTCCAGCCACCGGCACCACTATCGGCATCGAGCGCGTGATTGATGTCATGACGGAATTAAATATGCTTCCTGAAACCAAGACGTCAACCAGAGTGTTGGTGACTATTTTTAATGAGGAGACAAAAGCAGTTAGTTTGCAGCTGGTTCAGAAACTGCGTCAAGCCGATATTAATTCGGAAATAGCTTATGACAGCGGCTATCTTAAGAAGCAGTTCAAATACGCCGATAAAGTCGGCATTCCCTATGTCATTATCATGGGACCAGATGAGATAACTAAAAGCATGGTGTCAGTCAAAAATATGAAAACTGGTGAACAATCTCAAATTGGTTTCGATCAGATAGTTCAATTTTTTAAATGAAACCTAAATTTCTAAAACCGATCTGGATTTGATTATGCTTGCCAGTTAATTTCAAATATTTATGGAGTGAATTGACTGGGTCAATTCATGCAGTGACGCAGTCACTGCACTCCACGATTTTTCAGTGACTTAATAACTGTAGAATAACTTCATTTTAGAAATTTAGGTGAAAAGTAAAATAACGCTGGCAATAAAATTTTAAATCGTTGTGCTAAAGCAGTCCAAAAAACTGAGAAGAGCTGTAAATAAATTCATTATCAAATATTTTGAAGTCAAAACCAAATCCACTATTTGGAATTGCGGATGTGACTGAAAAATGTCGACGGTTTTATATTGAATGGCTGGGAATCAATAAAAATTCGATTTTTTTCTGATTTGGGAATTGTCGCTTGCTGCGATGGAATAGGAGCCAATTAAAAATGTCAAAAAAACATGTCTTATTGCTGACAGGAATCTTAATGCTCGTGCTGCTGGGCGCTAATCTCTGGACATTTTTAACCAGGGATTGGGAATCATCATTTTATCCCGCCTCTTATGCGACCTTGTACTATCCCACAGATATTCCTTCAATTCGAAAGTGGAAAGTGATAAACAGAAAAGAGCTGAAAATATATATTTCAATTTATCCGCCTGTAAAAAAATGGCGCGTCTTGTGCGATGGCAACGAGCATCAAGTAGTAACTGGAATGAATCCCTGTTTTAAAATTCATGACAGCGAACAGCAGTTGCATCATTATGAATTTATCCCGTTACCCGAAGGTAGCGCGACCTCCCTTAACATGACCGTTCAATATTATCCCAAAGAATTTTATCACAAAATGGGGTTACAGCACAATGATGTTTATATCGTAAAGCCGGCTGTGCCTCTGGGTGATTTCAAACAATTTTCAGTTAATGATTGGGTGGATTCATACGACTATGTCGGGCAAGTCGATCTTGCTGAAGTGGACAAACTATTACTTTACCAAGCTGGCATTAATCAAAACGACTCTACAATTTCGAAAATCGAAAAGCTGACGAAATTTTTGCGCCGGCAATTAATCAATGCGCGCGGCGTGCCCAAGGACGATGAGCGGTGGATGAATCCGTATCGCCTTTATAAAGAAATGGTGGCTGGAACCGCAAAAGGTTGGTGCACTCAGCATGCTCAGCTTTACGTGTTTTTTGCCAATCGCGCCGGCATTCCGACTCGGCTGCTTTTGGGTGCCAGAACAGAGGGAAATAGCATTTTCTTTACCGGCCATACTTGGGCTGAATCGTACCTTAAAGAACAACAGTGTTGGGCTTTTGTGGATTTGTCGCATGGTATCATTTGTGTCACCGACAAACAGGGAAAGGTTTTCAATACGCTAGAGTTGATGTTTTTAAATCAACATGAAACATTTGACAATATTTTTGCTCGGATCTACAAAGATTGGGAGTATCAGAACTTACCCTTCGAGTCTGACGCTGACTCGCTGACCACCGTGCCTTTCGTCGCTTGTAATCAGGTGGTGAAACAGGAATTTATTCCGCACGCTATTATCAAATTTCGCCGGCCGCCCAATGTCGAAGATGTCCGATATATTTATGATGGCTTTTTTAAAGATAAAACTTTTTTGTGGGCAAATTTAGAACGCTATCTTTTCAAACCTCCCTTAGCCTATTCGTTTTATCCAACGGAGGGCATGCGAACTTATTTACTGCGTCAATCACTTTTTTATGGATTTTTGGGCGTCCTGCTATTATTTATTTTTGCAGCGCTCAAAAAACAAAAATAAAATAACTGATGAGTAACGGCAAGAGATTAATTTATTAAGTAATAATATGAATGACCAGTTGAAAAAAACCAAAGGAACTGAAGGGCTAAAGCCTAAAGAATTGGTGGGGAAATTAACAGATCTCCGTTCTAAAGAACGGAGCTATTCACTTTTCAAAAATAGCTCCGCCATTTATGGCGGAGAAACTTATGAAATCCGAAATCACGTGGGCTTTCGCCCAATCAGCTTTTTGACTGGTCATTCATATTAATATTTGTTAAGGGAGAAAAATTTTTATTATCCACATGGTAGCTTCACAAGATAAGCTTGCCTGGCTTCCCGGTCAGGAAACGAACAACAACAAACTGGCATAACTCAGTGAAAGGCAGGTTAAAAAATGAGTGATCAATTAAGTGACGGTAAACGTGAAAAGTGGGCTTCTCGCCTTGGACTAATTCTGGCCATGGCTGGCAATGCCATTGGATTGGGAAATTTTTTGCGCTTCCCGGTTAAAGCGGCGCAGAACGGTGGCGGTGCCTTTATGATTCCCTATTTTATCGCTCTGCTGTTGCTTGGCATACCGCTGATGTGGGTCGAATGGAGTATTGGCCGACGCGGCGGACAATTCGGTTTTGGCTCTGCGGTTGGTGCTTTTGGGGCTTTGACCAAATCTCACAAAGCGGCTGTAGTGGCTAACTTCATGGGGGCGTTGGGAATTGCCATCCCTATCGCTTTTGCTATTTACTATTTGTACATCGAATCGTGGACTTTAGCCTATAGCGTTTTTTCTATTAGCGGCAAATATTTTGGTCTACTTGATTTTAACAGCATGGCGAATTTTTTAGCCAGCTTTCAGGGCAAAATGAGCAGCGAAAATTTTTCCGGCTTTACCGTGGCGCTGATTTTTTTCTTTACTGCGCTGGGAATAAATATTTACGTGCTGTCGCGCGGCATCGCCGCCGGCATAGAAAAATTAGCCAAAATTGCCATGCCCTTGCTTTTTGTATTTGCGCTGATCCTGGTTATTCGGGTGGTGACGATTGGCACGCCCAATCCATCGCTTCCAGACAATAGTGTTCTCAATGGTCTGGCCTTTATCTGGAATCCAGATTTTAGCCAAATTACCCAAAGCAAAACCTGGCTGGCAGCCGCCGGGCAAATTTTTTTCACCTTAAGCATCGGCACCGGCTCAATTCTAACTTATGCCAGCTACCTGAAAAAGAAAGATGATATCGCGCTCACTGGCTTGACCACTTCCATGACCAATGAATTTGCCGAAGTCATTTTAGGCGGATCCATCGCTATCCCGGTGGCAGTGGCTTTTTTTGGTTTAAGACAAACTGAGCTTATTGCTAAAGGTGGTGCGTTTGATTTAGGCTTTGTTGCTTTGCCCATCATTTTTCAAAAATTGCCCCTTGGCGAGTTCTTTGGCATGATTTGGTTTTTGCTGCTATTTTTCGCCGGCATCACCTCGTCAGTGGCGCTGTGTTCGCCGGCGATGGCTTTTTTGCAGGACCAAATGAAGTTAACGCGCCAAAAAGCCGTTAGCTGGGTTGGCTTGACGTTGCTGGTGTGTGGCTTGCCAGTCGTCTTTTTTCTCAAACACGGCTTCCTCGATGAAATGGATTTCTGGGCCGGCACTTTTGGATTGGTGATTTTTGCCATGATCGAGGTCATTTTATTTGCCTGGATTTATGGCATGAAAAAGGGCTGGCAGGAGATCCACCAAGGCGCTGATTTTAAAATACCCCTTGCCTTTAAATTTATTATTAAATATGTAACGCCTATTTATCTCATCGGCATGCTCATTTTTTGGGGCTATCAAGATGGCATTCCCATCCTGCTCATGCGGGACAGAGCTGCAGTCGACATACCCTTCTTATGGGGCGCCCGCCTCATGATGGTGGGCTTATTGGTGATTGTTATTGCACTGGTCGCTTATGTTTATAAAAAAGGAAGAATGAAATAATGCCAAGCCATTTATTTTATTTGGCAGATTTACTATTGAAGGATAAGTTGTCAGGTATTAATGGTCAGCAGTCAGTTATGAGGTGTTAGGGTGAACTGCAAAAGTCAAAATGACTTCTTAATGGCTAACTACCAATATGAATGACCAGTTGAAAAAAACCAAAGGAACTGAAGGGCTAAAGCCTAAAG
>CAZNDR010000317.1:0-5540 GCA_964571835.1 uncultured Cytophagia bacterium
CAACAAAATGTAGCCTTGTCCGTTAATGTAAGAAAAAGAAATTAAGCATCAGTGAAAATTTCCTTGACATCTTTTGAAAAAATTATTTAATTGATCGTGTCACATTCATTATTCAATTAGTTCGCTGGTTGAAAAGGAATATTAGTGCAATGGACGTTTTGCTTATCGGCGGCACCCGATTTCTTGGTTTGAAATTAACTGAAAGATTGTTGCAGCAGGATCACACCGTCACCCTTTTTAATCGGGGCACGCGACACAACCAATTCCCTTATGCTGACGATGTCGAATGGTTGATCGGGGATCGGCATGATGAACAGAAATTTCGCGCTTTGTTCACCGCGCGGAAGTTTGATGTTGTGATCGATACCTGTGCCTATCTTTTATCCGATGCAAAATTAATCGTTGATGTGTTTCGGGATAAAATCGGCAAGTACATTTTTACCAGCAGCATGGCTGTAGCTCACACCACTGAATTTGTTGAGCAACTACCGCTGCCCATTCCCAATCGACGATTGTTCGACACCTCACCGAAAAATAGTTATGCCTATAACAAGACACAAATCGAAAAATTTCTTATCGAGCAATATGATCAACATGGGTTTCCTTTTATTTCGCTGCGGCCTTCGGAAATTAATGGCCCGGGCGAAATCCGCGAATGGTATTACATTGAGCGCATCAAAAAAGGTCGGCGACAAATTCTCATTCCTAATTCGGGAGAAAATTTGTTCCAGCCTGGCTATGTTGACGATATCATTCAAGGCTTCCTTTTAGCTATCGATAAAGATGAAGCCATTGGCGAATGTTACAATCTCGCGGGCGAAGAAATCGTCAGCTTGAATCAATATATCAAGCTCTTAGCTGACGAGTTGAAGGCACAGATTAAAATTGTTAATATTCCTTACCAACTTTTTCGCCAGGTGGTTCAGAAAAAATATTTCTTCCCCTTTTGTTATAAATATTCTTTTGTGGTCGATTTAACAAAAACGAAAAAACAGTTGGGTTATCAGCCTCAAATCAGTGTGTCTGCTGGTATTCATAAGAGCCTTGAACAGTGGCCTGAAAGTTATGTCAAAAAAAGTTCACCCTACAACGTCAGCGGTGAATTTGAACTGATGAGTTATGAGGTAGAGGACCTGTTGATATCGACCTGGGAAAATGAAATGAATGAAACAACAGAAAGAGTTCGGGAAAAAATGCGCACGCAGGGAATGCTATTTTAATCCTGAGATGGGAAAGTCATCAATCAACCGACAGCTACTTGCTCTTGCTTTGGCTCTGACAATGAAGATCAAATAATTTGGTTTCAAATGAAATTAAGTTATCGAAAACATCTCTAATTTTTTTATAATTATTCAGCTCGGTTTTTTGCTTAAAAGATCGCGCCAATTGGCTCATTCGCCTTTCGGCGAACACTCAAGTACGAAGTTACTCCAAGAAAATATTTTTTTAAATTCAACTATAAAAGAAGGCAACACCCTCTGGTTAAGGTAATTTAACTTTTTTATTTTTCTTTGTGTGTACCAGCGCCTTTGCGGCTGTGCAGTTGTTTTTTTCCCATTGATCTTTTCTCAATCTTGACCCGAAGCTAATGAGGTTAACCCATGAAACGTATCACACCTATTTTCTGTCTTATGCTACTAACTGCCACCATTGCAGTCGGTAGTGACTTTGAAAAAATTCAAAAAAAATACACGATTAATACGGCTGAACTTTTAACCATCTATTTAGAAATTGATGCCGGAGAATTAACAGTGAGCAGAAATGACACTGCTGCAGAAATTGTGGTTTCTGGCCGAATCAATGAAAAATATGATGAGTTGGACGTCGGTTATGATGAGCGAAATAACGAATTTTCACTCATCGTCGATAGAAAAAAATGGCTCAAATCAGTAACCGATGATAATAGCTCCGAACTTGAGATAAAGCTGCCAGATGATGTCGTACTCGATTTCAGAAATAAATTCAAAGCAGGCTCATTTCACTTAGAGTTGGGAGGCTTGTCCATCGAAAATTTTGAGCTGAGAAATTTAGCTGGAGAAGTCAGGGTTGATTTTCGTCAGCCGAATAAGATAGAGATGAAATCATTAAACATCGCAGTTAAAATCGGAGAGACAGTGCTCAATCGTTTGGGGAATGCCCGCTTTTCTGAGGCGAATATCAACGCCGGCATCGGTGAACTTCAAGTTGACTTATCAGGTGAAGGGCTTGCGGCTAGCGAAATCGAAATTGATCTCGATGTGGGTTCAACAACTATCTATCTGCCGACTGATCAGGGAATTAAGCTAAAAAGCACCACCTGGGGATTCTTGACTAACTCCCATTTAGATTCCGGATTTGATAGAAGAGGACGTTATTATTTCAGCAAAAATTACCGCGCCGCAACAAAGACGCTGTTCGTTACTATTCATTCTGGCATTGGTGAATTAAGGGTGGATCTTCGTTGACCCGGAAAGGAGAAAATTAAAATGACCAAACATTTTTTAATAAGCGCATTTTTAGTGGCAGTTCTATTTGGTGCCATGTCCACCTCATTTTCAATAGAGGTAAAAAAAACTTATGAAAAAAAATTTCCGATGGAAGCAGGCGGCCAGCTAACAGTCCGAGGCGATGAAGGATTTATCAAAGTGACGTCTTGGGATAAGCCTGAAGTGCATTTGGTATGGACAAAAAGAATTTGGATTCAAAATGGCCAGCAAGCCGAAAAGCTGCTGGACTTAGTGGAAGTGCGGATCAATCAGACTGGCAATCGACTAAATATTAAGGTTGTCGAACCGGAACACTATCGAAATTTTAATTTCTGGGATATCTTTGATCCTGATACCTGGGGCGGGCATAATTTCCGTTCCCCAGTTGTCGATTTTGAACTCACTGTGCCGCGGGAGATCGATCTAAGCTTAACCAACGACGAGGGAGATGTCTCGGTGACATCGATCGAAGGAGATGTCGCCATTGAAGTCGACGAAGGTGACATTGAACTCAGTGACATTAATTTTGCCGATTTGGATTTATCAGTAGATGAAGGCAACATTCACGGTATCAATTTAGCAGGCGAAAAGGGTTCTATCTTCATTGAAACTGATGAAGGGAAAATTGATTTCGAGGAGGTGATCACCAACAGGTTAAAAGCAGTCTGTGATGAAGGGGATGTAACTGTGAAAAAATGGCAAGGTCGTTTCTGCGATATCGCCACCGATGAGGGTGATATTGAAATGGTCGTTTTATGGTTGAAGGACAGCCGGTTAGATTTTGCTACGGATGAGGGCAACATTTCCCTGTCCCTGCCTGATAGTCCAAATGTTCGCTTCGATCTGCTGTCTAATGATGGCGGCATTCGCAGCAATTTTGATATAAAAATTGTCAAAAAACATCAGGTGCAAGAGTGTCATGATCGTTTAGGCGATGGCTCTTCACTGCTTAAAGCCTTCGCCGATGAAGGAGTCATCACCATTAAGAAACAATAGAGGAACAAGAATGCTTAAGCTTAAATCAATCAATAAATTTACGTCAAAACTGCTTAGCGCTGCCATCATTTTTCCGGCGCTAATTTGCGCCCAGCCGCTGGAGATAGGTGATATTTCACCTAAACAGGTGGAATCAAAATTTTTTTCTCTGGCAAAAAACAGCTATTTGGAAATAAATGCGGTTGTGGGAGAATATCACCAGCGAAATGATCTATTATCGAATTGCTGGATATTGAATAATGCGACCCATCAGTTAGTATGGGAATTTTCTCGTCATCAGGCAAAAAGAAATCGTGCTCACAAAACGCTTAATTTAAAAGAAACAATCACCTTGCCTAGTGGAAATTATCAGGTTTTTTACGCGGTGAATCCTCAACAAAGCATCACCCGGAAAAAAATATGGGGAATGGTCTTTGACAGCGACCCAGCTAAATATTACTCATCAGACTGGGGAATTAGAATTTCGCCGACTGAGTCATCCGCAGAGAACTTTCGCCTTGTCAGCAAGCCAGAAGCGAATAAAAATGTTGTGATAGAAATGACTAATATTTATGACGATGAGTATCATAAAAAAGGCTTTGAATTGACGGCACCAATTAAATTGAGCATCTATGCACTTGGTGAAGGCATGAAAAGCGGCCGGCAAATGAGTGACTTTGGCTGGATTAGCAATTTGAAAACTCGCCAGCGCGTGTGGGAAATGGAATATCGAAAAACCGAACATGCCGGCGGTGCACTAAAAAATAGAAAATTTGAGGGCAGAATATTGCTCCCGGTTGGAAAATTTATGGTTCACTATGTGAGCGATGACTCGCACTCTAATGAACGTTGGAATCAAATGCCGCCGTTTGACCCTGACGCATGGGGAATAACCCTTGCTGTTGATGACGAAAAGGATTTATCAAAAATTAAAACTATTGAAGAGTTCGATTCTGCAAAACCGATCATCGAACTGACGCGAATAAAAGATAACGAATTTATCTGCCAGGGCTTCGAATTGTTAGCAAAGACGAAGCTACAAATTTTTGCTTTAGGAGAATGCTCGCAGTCAAGGAAAGTGCTTGTCGATTATGGTTGGATCACCAATGCGAGCACCAGAGAGATTATTTGGCAGATGGACTACCGCGATACCGATTACGCTGGCGGAGCCCAAAAAAACCGCCTCTTCGACGGCTCCATTGATTTGCCAAAAGGAAAATATTTTCTGTGCTATCGAACCGATGATTCGCACGCCTTTCGTTCCTGGAACGAAGCTCAACCTTGGCTGCCAGAAGCTTGGGGCATAACCATAAGTTGTGAAGAACCTGACTGTGAAAAAAACATCCGACTATTTGATGAGCCAACTGAGGCTGATATTTTAGTAAGCCTGATACGAGTGGGCGATGATGAAAAGGTTTATCAAAAGTTAGAAATAACCACACCGACTGAAGTTCGCATCTACGCCCTGGGAGAAGGGCGAAACGGGAACATGTTCGACTTTGGCTGGATTGAGAATGATGCCGGTGACAAGGTCTGGGAAATGGAATATCAAAACACGAAACCAGCTGGCGGTGGAACGAAAAACCGAATGGTGAATGAAGTGATTAGTCTAGCGCCTGGCACCTATCGCGTCTTTTTCCAAACTGATGATTCTCACTCTTATGGCAACTGGAACACCACGCCGCCAACTGATGAAGAGCATTGGGGGATAACTATCATTCGCCAACATTGATTAGTTCATGATAGCTATGGTATATTTTGACTAGCCGTTTACTGAGCTTTGGTTTGAAAAGCAAATAATAATCATTGAAAGAGTCTATCGGGCAGTCCATTTAAAGGATAAATCGACCTTTTCTTCTGTTTGACGACGGGCAAAACTTCGGGACAGGATATCCTCATAATTCTCATTACCAGGTTTCATCGACGTCGTATCGAAGCAGCAATTTTTCTTCCTGCCTTTGCCTTTAACATGTCCCATGCAGTTTTCGTCGGAAATCTACCAGGCAAAAAAAATAACCGAAGCATACAGGGCTGGCTTAGTACTTCAATTCATAATTCCTTATAGGATTAATAAAAGGCGTACGCCTTAATTCCAGTCCG
>CAZNDR010000318.1:0-5117 GCA_964571835.1 uncultured Cytophagia bacterium
GTGTAGTTTTTGAAGTCAGCGTCGGCGCTTACAGTCCAGCTCAGCGTAAGGAATGCCGGTGATATTCCTAAATCCGCCCTGTTCTTCATACCAGTAGCGCATACCTTCGGTGGTATGATGAAGACTTTTGTTAAAAAATGATTCCTGACTCATGATCCGGCTTGCTGGAATCAGAAGAAAAAAGCTTAAAGCAAAAAAAGAGATGATTCCACTTGCAAAAAGCTTTTTTAATCGGTTCATAAATATCCTCCTCTGTTTTAAATGAAAATGATTAAATTATTATGGATTACTGGTGATAGATGCCACAATCTTTTCCCACATCCTATTAATTTCTTTTGCAATCACGCCATCCGAAAACTCAATAATGGTTTTCGCCTGAACCATAGCATCCGTCACAATAGTATCATAAGGAATTTTGCCAACGAAGCCGATATGGCTGTCCTGACAAAATTTTTCAATTTGATCTGTCATCTCTTTATTCAGATCAAATTTATTCACACAAATAAAAGTGGGGATCTGAAAATGTCCTGCAGTTAGACTGACCACTCGCTCCATATCATGCCTACCCGAAAGCGTTGGCTCAGTGACGATCAGTACGGCGCTGGCGCTTGTAATCGACGAAATCACGGGACAGCCAATGCCTGGCGCTCCATCGACAATAATGTAATCGGCGTTTTGTTTTTCCGCCAGCAGTTTTGCCTGTCGTCGCACCAGGGAAACCAGCTTGCCCGAATTCTCTTCGGCAATGCCCAATTTAGCATGAACCATCGGTCCGAAACGTGTATTGGAAATAAACCAGCGTCCGCTCAGGTTGTCTTTGAAATCAATCGCATTCACAGGGCAGAACCAGACGCAAACGCCACAGCCCTCGCAGGCAACAGGATCGACTACAAAATCAGGGTTGATGGCATCGAACTGACAAACTTCGACGCACTTGCCGCACTCGGTGCAATCGTTCTCCCTTATGAAAGCGGTCTTACCGCAATAAAAATCTTCCTCGTGTTGAACGTCGGGACTGAGGATTAGATGGAGATCAGCCGCATCGACATCGCAGTCTGCCATGACTTTATTTTTTGCCAGTGATGCAAACGCCGCTGTGATGGTGGTTTTGCCCGTGCCGCCCTTGCCGCTAATGATCACGATCTCTTTCATCCGCCTGCCCTCCGTTCGATTTCATGGTACAATGCCTGAAATTTTGACCTGAAGTCGGGATAAAGCTCCACCAGCGGAACTCCTCGGGAGTACGCCTCGGCAATTTTGCGGTCGTTTTTGATTTCCATCAGGATCGGAATATTTTCTTTGGCGCAATAGACTCGCACGCCATCAGTGCCCACATCCGACCGATTGATGATCACGCCGAGCTTGAGCTTCAAGCTACGAACCATTTCAACCGCCAATTTCAAATCATTCAACCCGAACGGCGTCGGTTCGGTGACCAGCAGTACAAAATCGCTCTTTTTCACCGATTCAATCACGGGACAGGAAGTGCCAGGCGGCGCATCGATGATCACGGTTTTGGCAGGATCGATCTTACTTTTCACCTTTCGAATCAACGGCGGCGACATGGCTTCACCGATGCGAAGTTTGCCATGAATGAATTCAACACCGTTTTTATTGCCCTGTTCGATAATCCCCAATTCACGATCAATTGGCAAAATGGCATTTTCGGGACAAACCAGCCAGCAGCCGGCGCAAGAGTGGCACAACTCCGGAAAGACCAATACATTATTTTTGATGACAATGATAGCATTGTATTGACAAATCTCCCCGCATTGGCCGCAATAGGTGCATTTCGATTTATCGACTTCGGGAATCGGCGTACCGACGCTGATTGGCGGCTGCAATTCAGGCTTGATAAAAATATGCCCGTTCGGCTCTTCGACATCGCAATCTAAATATTGAACATTTTTTTTCAGCGACAGTGCCAGATTGACCGCAATCGTTGTTTTGCCGGTTCCGCCTTTGCCGCTGGCGATGCTGATAATCATTTTTAATTTTGCTCCTTCTATGAGTTAAGCATTCCTAAACCTGACAGGTTTAGGAATGCTTTTTTCCGGCTAACCCTTCCGAATGTTCTGAACCTTCGGAAGGGTATTTGCTTTTTATCTAAATAAACTGGTTATTTTCCTTTAAGCATGACTTTCATGTCTTCCTGCAATGCCTGTAAATCCTCTTCATGCTCGACTTCTTCTGTGAGGATTTCAGAAATCATGTTGTAGGTGACAATATCTTTATCCTTGACAAAAGCCAGCAGCTTATGATATACTTCGATAGCGCATTGTTCGCCCTTAATATTCTGCTCTAATAATGCTTTTACAGCAGGATCTTTAGGGGCGTCATAGCCGCAATTGGAAGCTTTCTTCCATTCAGCAGGATCAAGCAACGGTTCACCGCCAAGCTGAATCATCCTTTCGGTGAGCATGTCGGCGTGTTTTAGCTCATCCTGAGCATGTTCCACTAACTCGGCAACGACTGCTCCTCGCATCGGGCCTTTAGCGACTTTTGCACCCACCCAATACTGATAGTAAGCAAGCCATTCATCGGCGAAGGCTTTGCTCAAAAGCTCCAATAATTTGTTAACATCCAAACCTATTATTTCACGTCCTTTTGTACCCATAATTAATTCTCCATTATTTTGGTTATAATTTTAAGTTATGTTTAAAATAACTACTGGCGTTTGGCATTTAGCTTTTAGCTCAAGATTTTATTCCTCCAACGCCAATTGCTAAATGCCTAACGCTCAATTTAGTTTAAAAAATGGCCAGTGGTATATTCAATCTCACATTCACACTACGTCCAGGGGACAGCGTATAGCCTTTGTACGTATCCAGAAAATCCCGATAATCTGTATCCAGCAAATTAGTTATCTCAATATCCAGACTGGTCAGATTTTCAAAAACAGTCAGATCGCATCCCACTCCCAGGTTCAATAGCACATAACTCGCTGTTGAGCAAACACCAAAAGGGATATCTGGTCCAATGCCGTCATCGAATTGCCCAAAGGGCTCATAACTTCCTGCCGCCGATTTATCTGCCACATATTTAGCGTTACATTGGACATAAGGGGAATGAAAGATGAATTTATTGGGCAAAATTATTTTTACCTCGCCGCTGATGCGGTCCGCAGGCATAAGCGGTAATTCTTTCTTATCATGGGGTCCATTTAAAAATTCACTGCGGATTGTTGAATAACTACCGCTTAGAACCAGCCAATTCATCACATTTGTCTTCACGCTCAAATCGAAACCTGTTAATAAGGCATCGGCTTGATCATGAGCAAAAACGAACGGCGCTTGCTCCGCAGACGGCGCCAGAGGATGATCGGGCGCATTATACAGAAAGATATAATTGTTCACCCTGTTTTGAAAAATCGTTGCTGTTGCTTCTACTCGCTGACAACGCAATCGCAACGACGAACTGAGGTCCAGGGATGTTTCATTTTTCAAATCCGGATTGCCAATCTGGAAGGCAAACACACCGCCATGATAACCAAAGACGTACAGGTTATAAAAACTGGGCGTGCGAAAGCCACGACTGATATTGGCTGTTGCCGTTAATTGATTAAACAATTGGTATGAAGCTCCAATCGAGCCGCTTGCCGAAGAATATTCTCGCTCATCGTCTTTTTGCAGCAAAGGATTGGTAGCTGATCCCAAAAACTTTTGTGATCGATAATCAAATCGTGTTCCAAAATTTAAGGCAAGCTTCCCAGATTTCCACTCTTCAAAGCCAAATAAAGCCAGGTTGGTAAAATGACCGGTTGGCTGCAATGGCACCTGTCCGCTGTTTTGGTGATCGTAATATTTAACCTCCGCACCAAGCGTACCTGACAAATTCAAAAGGTTCACGTTTTCAACTTCAACTCTTCCCACATAGACATCCGAGATCAAATCCACAGCGGCTGAATCTGGTAATACATTTCGTGATTGACCTGACCTGCTAGCCAGGCGGTGATTTCTTTGATAGCTAAATTTAGGCTTAAAGATAAATTGGCGATAAGGGAAATTACCTTTAACCATCGCAATTTGATTTTCCAGCCGTAATCCAATGGGCAAACCATCAGGTAATAAAAAATTATTCTCATTGAAGTAATGGTCATAGTTAACTGACACAAGCCCCAACGGGGTCAAATAGCCCATTCCAAAGGAGCCATTGATCTGTTCAAAATCAGTGTGATCGATTGTCCCGGTAAATTTAGGATCTCCTCTTTTTTGTGTTTTAGAAAATGGCGCTACGTCTGGGGTGTGAAAATTTCCCGCACTTCTTCGGACAATACAACCCGTAAAACCAAGCTTACTTTTAGAACCACCGAATTTCAATCCTGCCATATACTCATCATTGTTTGAATGATAGGCGCTGGTGATCGTTCCATTCAACTCAGCTTTTTCATTCGCGGCTGTTTGAAAGCGATTTGGGATCAGGTTGACGGCGCCACCTAACGCATCCGAGCCGTAGAGCAAGCTCGCTGCTCCTTTGATAACTTCAACCCGTTCATAGTTAAACGGGTCAACATTCGGAGCGTGGCGCTCGCCATATTGTTGGTACTCATGGGCAACACCATCGCTTAACACGAGAATGCGCTCGCCGGTATGTCCACGGATGATCGGTTTTCCTGCCACCGCGCCCGTCGACATATTATAGATTCCTGGCAGCGTTTCGATTGTCTTGCCTAACGAAGCTGATTGCACGCGTACTTTTTCACGGCCACTGAGGTAACTGACATCCTGCGGTGTGCTTAACGGGTCAGTAGCGTACGGATTTCCCGTAACAACCACAGGCTCCGTTTCCAGTACGCTTTGTTCGAGGATAAATTTCACTTCAACTGCCTGGTCAGCTAAAATCTTGATATTTTTTAGTGCTGACATATAGCCAATATATTTAACGGCAACCTGGTAGGTTCCCACTGGTAATTGATTCACCATGAATTCACCTTGATTATTTGTGCTGGCGCCGCGTTCGATGCCTGGTAAAAAAACATTGGCGCCCACAAGGGGAATATTTTCAGAGTTCAGGACAGTTCCCTTCAAAATTCCATATTTTGATTCAGCATAGCTGATCGTTTTGCTAAAACTGATAAATATGATGATCATTAAAGCAATGCTACATTTTTTAAGGTT
>CAZNDR010000318.1:5127-5523 GCA_964571835.1 uncultured Cytophagia bacterium
AACATAGACTTCTCCCGTTCAAATTTTTAATATAAGTAATTTGTTGACTTTTTAAATTCAACCTCACACTAATGTTTTGAGAAATTTGAAAAGGAGGAGCACGGGAATAAAAAGTATATTTATTAAATGAATATTTTGAATATAATTGAATGAAAATCCCAAAAGCGCAAAGTAACAATACAAAACCGAAAGCGAAAAAATATAGAATTGCCGAACTGAACAATAGAAATATTTGATGAACCGGACAATCGTGATGGCTTTTTAAGTCAGGTTCGTGATTGTGTAATAGCTCCTGTGCTGTAGTTAAAAACAACAGTAAAACAATAAGGAAGCTAACCACTCCCAATAAATAGCTCGATCGGATATTTTTTCTGAGTTCTGCGAACATCATTTTTT
>CAZNDR010000319.1:0-5485 GCA_964571835.1 uncultured Cytophagia bacterium
CTCAAAGGGCCATGCGCCCCTCAAATCCGAATGGGGAATGCGAATTTTTTTTATCCCAAAATCTTTAATAGCATTTAACTCACCATGTTCTCCATAATGCCATTTATCAGGATTTAGAATAGCCTCTTTTACTTCAAGTTCACTGATGCCTTTTTGTTTCATTCTCTCAAGAGCGTGCCGACTGAAATTAAACTTGATATTACCCAAAACAATTGTTCTCTTTATAAAGTGCTACTTTCTTTTCCAAGATTGGTTTTATTTTTCACTTCAAACAAAGGCTGTGATTATAATAACAAATTTTGATCATATAATCAAGAAAAAAATACTGAGCTGACAATCGGAGTTGCAGTAAAAACTCATCTTTATTAGAAAGATTGGGTAGCAAATCCCCAATCTACCATCGATGAAAAGGTATGATTTAAAACGGATTTTTTCCTGCCGTCTTTTATAAAAAAATCCAACCTTTTCTTTTAGATCCCACTACCCATATAAGCTTCGATTTGCCAAAACCAGGATCGATCAAGATAGAACTTTATAATCGCCGCGGTCAAAAAGTAAGAACCTTGCTCGAGGGCGAAAAGCAGGCGGGCAGCCATTCGGTTCAATTCTAAACCACGGATGATGGGGGCAATAAATTGCCGACAGGAATTTACCTGCAAATTTTTCAAACTGGTGAATTCAGGGCGGTTAAGAAGTTGGCGATTGTTAAATAGGTTGGTGGAGAATTGCCGAAGCTGCGAGACACTTTGGAAGTGTGTTGCTGCTTTTGCTTTTTAATAAAAGAACAGTTTTGGCTAACAAAACGAAAACAGGAAAAAATTCTTTTTAAGCTCCCAAATACACTTTAATTTCCACCAAACCAGTTGTGCCTTTTTAATCGCTCTTTATCGAGATATGATCTTAATGGATATAAACCGATGAGACGGTTTTAAGAAAGTTTTTCCTTTGATCCAGCACCCGAAATAAATCAGGTGCTGGATCAACAAGAACATCAAAATTATAATTGCTTTAGCGGTTTCATATTAGAAATCTATTTTATAAATTTAAGTCCCTTCTTAAAATTGAATGATTTCATTTACCAGTGAAGCGCAGCTGGCTCAAATAATCATACATTAGCATTCATTAAAATTTATCACTGGGCAAACTAATGCTTACGTCTTTATTCAGAGAGATCAATTTTCTTTAACCCAATTCTAAATAACTGTCATGAACTCATGGAAATAATCGACAATGCCCAGTCAATCGAACCAAGGATCTAAATCTTTTATAATTTTGTCAGCTAACTGGAAGTGAATTTCAATTAAATTGTTTTCAACTTTCATCTCTTAAACACCAATTCACGATCAATTTCCAGTCCTGCCAAAAGCGCGATTTTTATTTTACTTTCTTCCGTACAAGCATCCGGCTTACCATACACCTTTTTTTTTGCTTAAAAACCAAAACAATATTATCGATAGGACGGACTACCCTGTATTTTTTGGCTCCGCGCCTTTCCTAGAGAGTTAACTTTATTTTCCTTTCTTTTGCGCTGGTGATTGGCTTATTCCTGAATGGATTATTTTTTACAAAGTTGCGTCTTGGCAAAGTAGATGCAACTTTATTCGAGCAAACTCGTTTAAGTTTTTGATTTTAACAAATCATAATTAAAATATAACTATGCTTTTAGATAATAATAAAAAAATCTATCCACAAGTTTTTTGCTGGTAGCTTGTTTAATCAGTAAGTGCAACAAATTTATTGGTTCGGAAATTTAAAAAACCAATTTGTTTCATCAATTTATTGAAGGAAATTATTCATGAAAATAGTCATTGAAGATTTGAACAAAGAGTATAAAAACGGAAACAAGGCGCTCAAGAGTGTAAATTTGGAAATAGAAAGCGGGATGTTCGGCTTATTGGGCCCAAACGGCGCTGGCAAAACAACTTTAATGCGCATTTTGGTTACGCTGACGAAACCAACTTCTGGAGTTGTCAAAGTTGATCATTATGATTTACAAAAAGATCGCCGCGCTATCCGCGCGATGTTGGGCTATCTGCCTCAGGATTTCAAATTTTTTGCCAAATTAAAAACCTGGGAATTTTTGGATTATGTTGCCAGTTTAGCTGGTTTACGAGACAGCAGAAAACGGAAAGCAGAGGTCGATAAAATGCTAGAACAGGTTGGCTTGTACGAAGCTCGCGACCGAAACGCCAACAAATTATCCGGTGGTATGAAACGCAGATTAGGCATCGCTCAAGCGCTTATTGGCGACCCAAAAATTGTTGTTGTTGATGAGCCAACCACCGGCTTGGACCCAGAGGAACGAATCCGTTTCCGCAACTTGCTGGCTGAAATGAGCCAAAAGGAAATCATTATCATTTTATCAACTCATATAGTTGGCGATATTTCCAGCACCTGCAACAAGATGGCATTGTTGAATGATGGTGAAGTCGTCTTTAATCAAGCACCTGAAAAGCTGATCGAAAAAGCTAAAAATCATGTTTGGATGATTGAAGCTATCGATAGCGAGCTGGAGACGATCAAAGAAAAATACCCCGTCATTACTACCATTCCTTCAGAAAAGGCGTGGGAAGTTCAAGTAGTGGCTGACAAATTAGAAGATTTTCCGGGCAAAAAAATCGATCCCGATTTAGAACATGCCTACGTTTATTTTATGGAATATGAACTGGGCAAGTCGTGGAATGGAGGGATGAATTAGGCATTCGATTTTTTTGTTTTCATCATTCAGTGCCTTTATAAAAGCACCAATTTCCAAAATCTAAATTCCAGATAAGTGCACCTGCAAGGCGCATCTCCTTTGGGCATGACTCTAAAGGGCAAATTCCAAACAACAAAAAAACTAAAAGTTTGTTCAAGTTATAGGAATTTAGGATATGAAATTTATTTGGAACTCGGATTTTGTCTGTTGGTGTTTGACTTTGCGAATGGTGATTGGGAATTTTATTAAACTTTAACACCAAAATAAAAGGAAAAGTTATGTTATCGCTATACAAAATTTGGACTGTGGCAAGATACGAAACCAAGACTCTTTTAAGGAGTTGGTTTTTCAGAATTTTTTCGATGCTGGCTATTGCCATTCTCATTATGATCAGCATTGGCTTGCACACGAATGTTGGGCGATCCCCCTGGCTATTCAAAGGAATGGATGCCTCGCTGCCCTACATGTATATTCAATTGCTGAATACCGTGCAGGCAATTATCGGCGTATTTTTAGCCTCGGATTTTCTCAAACGAGACAAAAAGCTCGACACTACCGAAGTTGTCTACATGCGTTCCATGACCAATGGGGATTACGTGCTTGGCAAATCGCTGGGGATTCTTTTGGTATTCATGGCGCTAAATATGGTCGTGCTTTTGGTGGCGGCAGTTTTTCATATTTTTTTCAGCCAGAGCTCCTTCACGATTATTCCCTATTTTGTTTATCCACTGGCAATAAGCATTCCAACTTTGGTTTTTATCTTTGGCTTAGCTTTCTTATTTATGGTGGTAATCAGAAACCAAGCCGTTACCTTCATCATTCTCTTGGGTTATATCGCTGTTACGCTCTTTTTTCTCAGCAATAAATTATATTATATCTTTGATTACATGACTTTCAACGTGCCGCTGATGTACTCCGGCTTCATCGGATTTGGCAATCTGGAAAATATTTTGATTCATCGTGGCATCTATTTTTTGTTGGGACTGGGATTTATTTTTGCCACCATTTTAAAAATTAAGCGCCTGCCCCAATCCACTGTCATGACGCGCTTTTCTTTGATTGTCTTCATAGCTTGCCTGGCAGCAGCCGTTTACTTAATCGGTGTTTATCTCAACAAATTCTCCAGCGGTAAAAAATTAAGGGCAGAGATCAGTCAATTGAACCGACAATTTGATAGCTCGAAAAAGTTGACCCCTCTTGCCTGCAAACTCAATCTTGTTCATCACGGCAAAAAAATCGATGCCAGCGCCTTATTGGTTTTTCAGAATAACCAAAACCAGCCCATCGATAAATATATTTTTAGCTTAAATCCCGGGCTTCAGGTGATGGGTGTTTCGTCAGGGCAACGGCAAGTGGACTTTAAAAGGAATCTTCATCTTCTCACTGTTAATGCAAGCTCACCGCTGAATGTTGGAGCTACAGATTCGGTTGTTATCAAATACCAGGGCGCAATCAATGAACAAGCCTGTTATCCCGAGATTAATGACGACGAGGAACGATTTAAGCTTTATCGCATTTGGATTTATAATGTGGCGAAAAGATTTTCTGTCATTGAACCAGACTACGTACTGCTCACGCCAGAGACAAATTGGTTTCCGGTTTGTGGTCTTCCTCACGGAGCCGGCTATCCCAAATGTAATGAAAATGATTTTCTAACATTTGACGTCACCGTAAAAACCAACAACAAGCTAACCGCCATCTCTCATGGAGAAAAAACCGAGCTCAATCCTGGCCAATATCGTTTCTGTCCCGAGCATCCCTTGAATGCGATCTCTCTGGTTATGGGCAATTATGAGAAACGTTCTATTGTTGTTGATAGCATCGAATATAGCGTATTCAATTTAAAAGGTCATGATTATTTTTCCCAATATTTTAATGCGCTGGGGGACACCTTGCCAGCGGTGATACGCGATCTGAAGCTGGATTATGAGGGGAAATTGGGCTTGGAATATTCGTTTCCCCGTTTCTCGTTGGTTGAAGTGCCCATCCAATTTTATTATTACCCGCGATTGTGGACGATCAATTTAGAGACCCAGCAGCCGGAAATGGCGCTGATGCCGGAAAAAGGGCTGTTGGCAGACGGCGCAGATTTTGACAACCAAAAAAGATGGCAGGAGCGGCGCACGGATCGCTCTAATCAAACCATTACGCCGCAAGAAAGCCAGAGCAATATCTTCTCTCAATTCGTGCGCCGGACTCTGTTGGGCAGCTCCATGGGCCGACGATTTGGTCCAGATAATTTAATGACCATTACTCCGAAATTTGATCTCTTTCCCAATTATTATAGTTTTGTCAATCATTTTAAATCTGAGCAATGGCCTATTTTTAATGTCGCACTGGAATCTTATCTCAATCAACAAACTTCCACCGGCGCTGATGCCTTCAGGCGATTTTTTGTTGGCTTGACTGACGATGAAAAAGCTAATTTAGCTTTAATGAAACAGAACTTAGCTGAAATATTAGTTGATCCCGAAAAAAAAGATATCGTAAATGGCGTGCTGAAATTAAAGGGAGCTTATTTATTCGATTTAATTCAAAGCAAAATTGAAGCTGAAAAATTTGCTACCTTTTTAAAAAATATTTTGAAAACAAATGCTTTTAAGGATATCAATGTCAATCGCTTCACCGACGAGCTTTATCGAGCGACACAATTTGACTTGAAGCCACATTTTGATCAATGGTATCAAAGCCGGGATCTGCCCGGTATATTAGTGGCTGATTTTCAAGCCTACAAGATACTGGACGAAAGCCGTACCCGATATCAAGTTCGCTTTAAAGCCCAAAATA
>CAZNDR010000320.1:0-5467 GCA_964571835.1 uncultured Cytophagia bacterium
CTCATATGCTAAATAATAGTCATAGGATTGTTGAGTCTATGCGCGCTATCTTCCCCGCCAATTTTTTAAGTTGAATTTAACAAAAAATAACTTTATATTAACCGCGCCGGCGTACCAAGTCAAACCAATTGTGCAGAAATGCAAAACAGAAAAACTTTCTGCGGCTGATCCTCGCGATGCAGGTTTTCTTTTCACTGGCTTAAAACCAAGAGAGCACAACTGCCGATTAAGTGCACGATATTTTAATATAAAAAATGATCATTATTAATTGGAGCAAGCTTTATCTCGTTTTTTTTCTTTTGCTAGCGTTAAATGCCTATGGCATAAACAAAAACGCACGAGAGATTCGTTGTTGCTATTTTGCTTATGAATCGCCTAATGATTCAACTACGCAGACAAAAAATTATGTTAACAAAAACCGATTGATTTTTTCTTGTTTGAGTGTAGCAGCGCTGAACGTTGCCGCCTATCAGCCATTCAAAGAAACCTGGTGGCAAGAAGAAAGAATTGGCTTTCATTTTTATCATGGCTGGCAAAGGACGAAAGGTGATTATGATTTTAAATGGAAAGATTCTTATTGTGGACATATTGACAAATTAGGGCATATTTACTCCAGCAAGATGCTATCAGAACAGATTACTGATCTCAGCCGCTGGATTGGTTTCAGTCATAACACGAGCCATTGGATCGGGCCAATTTTGAGTTCATTGATGCTGCTTGAAATTGAAGTTTATGATGGTTTTTTTAAAGAGTGGGGTTTTAGTCTGGCTGATTTTGCTGCCAATGAAGTCGGTGCTTTTGCGCCCATGCTCCGCGACAAAATTCCTTACGCCGATAATTTTCAGTTTAAATTTAGCTATTCTGCTTCCAAGCAGCCTAATACTGAGACTGCTTTTATCAAAGATTATGCTGGTATGACCTATTGGCTTTCATGGAACGTGCGGTCAGTGATGCCCGCGAAGTTCAAAACATTCTATCCAGCTTGGCTGAATGTAGCGCTTGGTTACGGCATCTCAAAACAAGCCCATGGAGAAATCGAATTGTATTTGTCGCCTGATATCAACTGGGAAAAAATGCCCATCGGTAATTCAGATTGGACAACTTTTGTTAAAAGGTTGCTCAATTATTTTCATTTTCCCTGTATTACCTATCAGATTCAGCCAAAGAGCCAGTTTTACTTATTATACTTTTAAACGACAAAATTTGAAGAATATGCCCGCGCTAGCTTCAAAGGAATTTCATAACTGCTATTCATGTTAAGCCGGTAGCTTATTGACAACAACAGTACTCATAATTATTGTCTTTTTTGGTTATGCTCTTGAGGTTCTTTTTCTAATTTGGATTAGCGGAAAATTGGTCAGCATTCATCCCTTCTCCTTTCCCACCATTGCTGCGATTTTTTTGGCAATCATGTTGAACTCTTGGCTGACGTTTTCGGCTTTCATCCAGGTGCCCTTGGAAATTAAGCCATTCATTCTGATTTTTTCTGCCATTATCACGGTGTATTTGTTCATTGTATTTTCTGATAGTCCTTTAATAAGAGCAGCTGCCGCAGGTAGCTTTTTTGTCCTTGGTCAATTGGTCATTTTTACTTTTATCTTGTTTCATTTTTGGCATAAGAATTTTTTTCAAATGATCAAATTCATATTGTTTCAGCATTAATAGTGTCGGGTTGAATTATGTACGACGTGGAAAACGGCATTCGTATTTCCGGAACAGGACTCTGGTTAGATGCGACAAAAAAAGTTCCTTTTTCTTTTATTTCTCATGCACACTCGGATCATGTTCGCCAGCACAAGCACATTCTGGCGACGCCACAAACCATTAGTCTCATTAAAATAAAAACCAGAATCGGCCGTTTTACTCAGCTTGCTTTTGGAGAAGAATATAATCTAAATGGGCTAACTCTTGAGTTATTGCCTGCCGGGCATATTTTGGGCTCAGCCCAAATTTTGGTGAGAAGGGAAAATATCTGCCTGCTTTACAGCGGGGATTTTAGTACAGAAAACAATGTAACCGCCGAACAGTGTGAAATCAGGCAAGCAGATATTTTAATTATGGAAAGCACCTTCGGAGCGCCACAGTACATTTTCCCGCCAAAATGGATCATTATCGAAAAACTGGTACTTTTTATTGATTCTTGTTTTAACAAAGGACTCATTCCCATCATTTTAGGTTATGGCATCGGCAAAGCTCAGGAGGCGTTAAAAATTTTGGGCGACCTCGATTATCAGGTGAGCGTCCATCCTTCAATTATTCCGGTGATCAAAATATATGAAAAGTTTGGCGTTCAGTTTAAAAATTATCAAGCGTACCAGGGAGAGGATTTACGAAATCGGGTATTAATAATTCCGCCTCAGTTCAGTCGCGGTCATCTGGTAAAACAAATCGTGAACGCAAAAAAGTTGATGCTGACAGGCTGGGCGATAATGCCTCAGGCAAAATTTCGTTATGGCGCTGATGAAGCGCTGCCGTTCAGCGATCATGCTGATTATAATCAGCTCATCGAATATGTTCATAAGGTCAATCCGCGGCGGGTTTTTATCACCCACGGCTTTAATCAATTTGTCCATGATCTGAGAAGGGAAGGTTTTATAGCTGAATTGCTGCAGGAAAATCCGCAAAGGTCGCTTTTTTGAAATTGCTTGCTATCCACTTTTTTGAGGTCGAATGGAGAACATTGAAGATTATTTGACGCCATCAGTAATCGCCGAAATCATCGAACAGATACATCAAGCCGATGGCAACGAAGTTGTTTTTGTTGGAAATACGAATCAAGAGAAAATTGTCAATGAAGTGCACGTTATGTGCCGTGGCAGCCAATTTTCTGTGCCGATAGTTCAGGAGGCTGCCGAGCGAAGTGACGTCGTCATTCACAACCATCCCTCTGGATTGATTCATCCCTCGGAGAACGATATTCATAATGCTCACCGCCTGGCTCAATTTGGCGTCGCCAGCTACATCGTCAACAACGAAGCGACAGAAATTTATGTTATCATCGAGCCGTTCGGCAAAGAAGGAACGCTGAAATTGGAAATTGAGAAACTGTGCGCCTCGTTGGCGCCAGGAGGCGTGGTATCACAATTTTTAAAAGATTATGAATTTCGCTCCCAGCAGATTGAGATGATTCGGCAAGTAGCCGTATCCTTCAATGAGCAAAAAATTGGCGTCATCGAAGCCGGCACTGGAGTTGGCAAGTCGCTGGCTTATCTCATCCCGGCAATTTTTTGGTCGGTGATAAATAAAGAACGCTGCGTTGTCTCTACGCGCACGATCAATTTGCAAGAGCAGTTGATTTATAAAGATATCCCTTTTTTAAAAAAAATTTTAGAGGTCGATTTTAAAGCTGTTTTAGTCAAGGGACGGGGAAATTATTTATGCCTGAGAAAAATTGATTCGCTGAAACAGAATCAACAAATGTTAGTGCTGGATGAAGATCGACATGAAATTCAAATAATTCTGGAATGGGCTAAAACCAGCCAAAGCGGCAGCAAGTCGGAGCTGAATTTTCTTCCCCAAAATTCGACCTGGGAACAGGTAGCCTCGGAAAGTGACACCTGCCTGCGCCATGCCTGTCCGTTTTATCAGGACTGTTTTGTTTACAAAGCCAGAAAACAAGCAGCGCAAGCGAATTTGTTGATCGCTAATCATCATCTCCTGTTTTCCGACTTCGCCGTCAGAGCTTCGGGTGTCGATATTTCGGTGCTGCCCAAATACAGTCATATTATTTTTGACGAAGCTCATAACCTCGAGGACATTGCTACCGACTATCTCGGATTGAACCTCTCGCGTTATGGAATTAATCGCCTTTTGAGCAAATTATTTGTTAAGCGAAAAGACAAAACTACCGGGCTGCTGATGATACTGGTCAACAAATTAAATTTCGCCTACACCCAGAATAAAATTGCTGAATTAAAAAAGATCGTCCACCAGATTCAAGAGGAAATAATTCCGCAAATTGAAGCAGCCTTTATTTTGAACAATGAGCTAATGGATGAAATAGCAAATCAGGTTTTTTCATTTGACGATCTCACTAAATATGAAATTAAAGTTCGATTGAATGAACGTATTATCACCTCACCGGCCTGGAATACCATGGTGGTGCCAAAAATAAATAATTTTCTGCCATTGATCAGTAAAATTCATAGCCAGCTCAATGCAAGCTTAAGCAGACTCGAGGACATTAATATCCGTTTGAGCCGAGATATTTTATCCTTAAAGATTGATATCGATGCTTTTCGACGACGCCTCGGCGGAGTGATAGATACGATTAAAAAAATCTTGCTAGAGCAAGATCTTGAGCACGTCCGTTGGATCGAAGTCGTGCGAAGAAATACCGGAAAAGATTTAATTAGCCTAAAATTAGCACCGCTCGATATTTCCGCCAGCATGAACAGCTTGGTTTATGCTAACTGCAAAACAATCATTATGACTTCTGCAACCTTGACCATAGCCGGAATCAAACGACAAAATGATTTTCATTATTTTACTAATCAAATCGGTTTGAATTTGGTCAGCTCAGATAAAATTATCAAGTGCAAGATCCCAGCGCCTTTTGATTACGAAAAACAGGCAATCACCGCCATCCCCAATGATATTCCCAGCCCGGATTCACCGCAATTTGCGGAAAGTATTTCTGAATTGATCTTCGAAGCTCTGCAGATATCCCACGGTAGAGCCTTTATTTTATTTACCTCTTACGGACTGCTTAATGTTTTATTCAATTTTCTGGAACCGCAACTGACGAAATTGGGCATAACAGCGCTTAAACAGGGGCAAACCAATCGTCACCAGTTGTTGCAAATTTTTAAGGAAGACAAAAATTCCGTGCTTTTTGCCACTGACAGTTTTTGGCAAGGTGTCGATGTCGAAGGAGAAGCGTTGGAATCTGTTATCATCACCAAACTACCTTTTAAAGTACCATCGGAGCCAATAATCGAGGCGCGAGTTGAAGCGATCGAAAAGCGCGGCGGTAATGCTTTTTTAGAATATTCTGTGCCCCAGGCAGTATTAAAATTGAAACAGGGATTCGGGCGATTGATCAGGAAAAAAACAGATGTCGGTTCTATTTTCATTCTGGACAAACGAATCGTCGAAAAATTTTATGGACCAATTTTTCTTGATTCCTTACCAAGATCACAAATGGCAATTGGCGGACAAACAGCAATCTTACAAAAAGTTCGAGAATTTTTTCAAACTGTAAAATAGTCCTGCCTCATTTTTTCCAACCAAGCGGTCTAATCACGAAGCAATGGATTTCTGCTCAATTATTATTAATCGATGGCCAATTATTAATCAGATCGCTCCGCTTTTTAAGCAAAATAGTGGTTTGAAAAGGCATCTGTATCAAATTAAAACAGTTGGTTTTGCTTGTTCTTTGATTATTAAATTTTGTTAATTTTATATTTTTAATTAGTGACAGCCCTTTTTGCCGATGTGTAATCCATCCGTTTTTTAGCTGGAATAA
>CAZNDR010000321.1:0-5461 GCA_964571835.1 uncultured Cytophagia bacterium
TGTGTATAATGCGTACAAGAAATACGCATTATAATGTCGGAGAAACTTCTATGGAGCGCAAGTAGGTTTGTAGGTTTATATTTTTTTTTTAGAATATTTAGTTTTTTCCGGATATTATTGCGGTGAGTTTCGACAGTACGATAAGAGACTTTTAAAAGACCGGCGATATCTTTAGAAGAATAACCATTTTTAATCATGTTACAAATGTCAAGTTCTTTTTGCGTTAAGCCAAGCATGTTTTTAGAGATCTCAGCTCCAAAAGGAGAAACTAATTTATGCAAATTATTTTGTAATAAATCAAGTTGCATTTTGCTGAGTTCAGACGCCTGCGCCTTTAATTTTTCAATAATGGGCAAAATTAATCTATTTACGTTTGCTTGAATATTGTTTGATAATCTGTTTTTTTCAGTTTCGATTTGTTGCAGCAATTCCCGGAGAGCAATATTTTTTTCTTCTAACAAAACATTTTGTGTCATTAATTCATTTTCTCTGTTGACCAATTTTTCCTCAATTTCTTTCCGTTGCGTGACGTCTCTAATGATAGCAAAAATCTCCTCAATGTCATCAGAAAATGTGATCAAAGTAAAACGCACCTCTCCCCAGTGAATTTCATGGCTGCCTTTTGGGCTAAATTTAAATTCGATCGGCGCGTCGAAACATTCTTTTAACTTTGTCAAATCTTTTTCTGGGATTAAATTCAAAGCAGAATAATGCATTCCTATATAATTAGCAGCAGGCAATAAATTGGCTACCCTTATCGCTGCTTGATTAATTGAAGTAATTGTGCCATCCAAGGTAAAAGTGATGATGGGATCGGGAGCCAAAGCTATTAATGCTTTGAATTTCTTTTCTGCTTTCTCCCTCTCCATGTTTTCGATTGCTAACTTTTCATAGGATTGAGCTAATTCTTGTGTGCGTTTCTTGACCAGTTGTTCTAACCTTAATTCTAAAAGTTTATGTTCTGTTATGTCCTGCGTTAATCCGCCAGCCCGATAAAATTTCCCCTGATAATCTTTAATGGCAAATATGTTAGTCAGCATCCAGCGAATATTACCCTGGCCATCATTAATTCGATGCTCAATCACACAACCAGTCTCACCATTGCTACTGAAATAATTTTCAAATAACTTAGTGACTGTTTGAGCATCTTCATAATATAGTGGTTCATAAAAATGCTTATAATTTTTATACAGCTTTTTGCTGTTGATCCCCCACAATCTGGTCAATGATGGATTTGCATACAGCACGCGTAAAGGTTTTTGTATTTCTATCAGCCAAAAGCCGATTTCAATATTTTCTGCAAGTTGGCGAAATTGTTCCTCACTTTCGACTAATTTTCTCTCAATCTCATGTTTATAAAGAGCGATTTGAATAGCGGAAACAAGGTAATGATCGCTTGCCGGTTTGATGATGTAGCCATAAGGCAGAGATTGTTTGGCTTGTTTTATTGTCTCTTGATCTGAATATGCCGTTAGAAATATTACCGGGACTTGAAATTTGTTGCGGATGTCTTTTGCTGCTTTAATACCAGTAGTTTTGCCGTGAAGCATTATATCCATAAGCACGAGATCGGGTCTATGGATTTCAATGTGTCTCATAGCATCAGTGGTATGGCTCTCAATTCCTGTGACCGCATAGCCTAAATCTATTAAAGTTTTTTTTAAATCCTCAGCGATGATACGATCATCTTCTACGATTAAGATCTTCGTACCTTGCATTATTATTTTCCCTCTTTTAAATAATGCGATGATGGGTCATAATTAATGCACCAATAAAATTATTTTACCAATTTCAACTTTAAAAGCAATCCCTTCAAGAATTATCTTGAGGGGATTACTAGTTGACGCCGGATTGACTCACCTTTCGGCTAACTTCTTATAAAACTCATATCGTTCTTTTACGCCTTTGGAAAATTCATTCCAGTACGCTTCTACTCTATCCGGGAAGGTGACTTTGAGCGAGCTGTAGCGCCTCTCTCCATTAAGAAAATCTCTCACATCCGCTGTTGGTTCTTTTGAATCTAACGAAAAGGGATTTTTGCCTTCTACTTTTAATTTGGGATTATAACGATAGAGCATCCAATAGCCAGTATCAACAGCGGTTCTTTGTTCGATTTGGGCTTGCGACATATCAATTCCATGATTGATACACGGTGCATAAGCAATGATGATCGCTGGGCCTTCGTACTCCTCTGCCTCGGTCACAGCTTTGATGAATTGGTTTTTGTTAGCGCCCATTGCCACAGAAGCGACATAAACATATCCGTAGCTCATCATCATTAAACCGAGATCTTTTTTAGGCGTAGGCTTGCCCGCCTCAGCAAATCTGGCAATAGAACCCAATGGTGTTGATTTAGAAGCCTGCCCGCCGGTGTTGGAATAAACTTCGGTATCCAAGACAAGAATATTGACATTTCTGCCCATTGCCAGTACGTGATCTAATCCGCCGTAGCCAATGTCATAGGCCCAGCCATCGCCGCCGAAGGACCAAATACTCTTATCGACAAAATAGTGCTGTAAATCACGAATTCGCTGCAACACTTTTTGGGAGTCACCATGGGCTTTTTTAATGGCTGACGGCAGCAATTCTTGTATCTTTTTAGAATTTGCTTTTGCAGTTTCATCTTTCATCTTCCACAGCTCTTTTGCTTTTAGCAGAGCATCCTTCAACTGACCATCGACACCATTCGATAATGCCAAGTCAATATTATAAAAAAGCTGTTTGCGATTGGCATCCACTGCCAGTCGGAAGCCGAAACCATATTCCGCATTATCTTCAAACAGCGAATTTGCCCAGGCCGGACCATAGCCATCTTGGTTAATGGCATAAGGAATGGTTGGAAAAGTGCCACCCCAGATGGAAGAACAACCTGTGGCATTAGCAATCAGCAATCTGTCTCCGTAAAGTTGGGTAATCAATTTTGCATAGGGTGTTTCACCGCAACCAGCGCAAGCGCCTGAGAACTCAAGCAACGGCTGCTTAAACTGACTGCCTTTAATAGTAGCAACTTTCACTTGCTTGCTGGCAACATCTTCAGGCAGGGAAGCAAAAAATATTTGATTTTCATTTTCGCCAGCGATTCGCTCTTGTTCGATTGGCGCTTTGACCAACGCTTGTTTGGGACATTCATTCACGCAGACCATACAGCTTTGACAATCCTCAATGTAAACCTGAACTTTGTAGTCATAAACATCGCCATCCTTTGCCAGAGCTTTTAGTGTTTTGAATGTCGATGGCGCATTTTTCAGCAGCGCTCGATCGATTAATTTTGTTCTAATTGCCGCATGGGGACAAACAAAAGAGCATTGATTACACTGAATACATTTTTCCTGCAGCCAGTGAGGCACAAATGGCGCTACGCCTCGCTTTTCTAACTTAGCTGTTCCGGAGGGCACAAAGCCATCAAAAGGCATTTGCGAAACCGGAATGTCATCACCTTTTTCGCGCATGATTTTTTCGATGACATTAGTGGTAAATTCATCCGCGTCATCAGGTACCAATTTTTTCATCTTCATGTGTTTTTGGGGCATCGCCGCCGGCACTGGTATTTCCTCCAGCGCTTGATCGGTCTGGTCAACCGCCGCCCAATTCATTTTGACAACCTCTTCGCCCTTTTTTCCATAGGTTTTTTTAATAGCTGATTTAATCATTTCAATAGCGTGCTTTCTTTCCAAAACGCCGGAGATGAGGAAAAAGGCAGTTTGCATTACTGAATTAATCCGCTGCCCCAGACCTACGTTCTCAGCTATTTCCAGGGCATTGATATTATAGAACCTGATTTTTTTCTCAATAATGGTGCGTTGCATATCTTCTGTCAAATTTTCAAAGACTTCATCTTTTGACCAATTGGAATTCAGCAAAAAGACACCCTTTTCTTTAATGCCTTCCAGCAAATCATATCTGCCAATAAAGGCTTGATTATGGCAGGCAATAAAATCAGCATCGGTTACCAAATAAGGTGATTGAATTGGCGATTTACCGAACCGCAAATGGCTTCGAGTAATTCCACCCGATTTCTTGGAATCGTATTGAAAATAGCCTTGAGCATACAAATCCGTATTGTCGCCGATAATTTTTATCGAATTCTTGTTAGCACCAACAGTTCCGTCCGATCCAAATCCCCAAAAACGACAGCAAATGGTACCTTTAGGCGTTGTATTCAGCGTTTCGTTTATTTTTACAGAAGTACCCGTTACATCATCATTGATTCCGACGGTAAAACCATGGCTGCATCTTCCGTCAAGATGTTCATAAACCGCATTGATCATGGTGGGAGTAAATTCTTTTGAAGAAAGTCCGTAACGCCCGCCAATAATAGTCAAATCTTTTCTGTCTTTTAAGGCAGCTACAACGTCCAGGTAAAGCGGCTCGCCAATTGAGCCAGGCTCTTTGGTTCTATCTAAAACAGCAATCTTCTTTACCGTTTTAGGAATAACCTGGATCAAGTGTTCAACAGAGAACGGACGATATAAGCGAACCTTTATCAATCCAAGCTTGTTGCCTCGTTCATGATTCAAATAATTGATAGTTTCTTCAATGGCTTCACAGCTGCTTCCCATCGTCACTATAATTTTATCGGCATCGGGCGCACCAACATAATCAAACGGATGGTATTGTCTACCTATTCTTTGCGCAACTAAATCCATGTATTCCTGAACAATTCCCGGGGTAGCCAGATAATATTTATTCACCGTTTCTCGGCCTTGAAAATAAACATCCGGGTTTTGAGCACCAACCTTTACGCGAGGTCTTTCCGGATTCAAAGCACGACTACGAAATTCTTCAACATACTTCATATCTATTAATTCTGCTAATACCTCATAATCAAGCTCTTCAATTTTTTGTATCTCATGAGAATTTCTAAAGCCATCAAAAAAATTCAAAAATGGCACTTTTGATTTTAAGGTGCTCAGATGAGAAACAACCGCCAGATCCATGATTTCCTGAATGGAGCCTGCTGCCATCAAAGCAAAGCCAGTATTTCTTGCTGACATAACATCAGAGTGATCACCAAAAATAGACAAAGACTGGCAAGCCAAGGAACGCGCCGACACATGAAAAACCGTTGGCAACATCTCACCAGCGATTTTATGCATATTCGGCAGCATCAACATCAATCCTTGTGAAGCAGTAAAGGTAGTGGTAAAAGCGCCAGCTGACAGCGCACCGTGAACTGCGCCAGCAGCGCCTGCTTCGGATTGCATCTCTATAACATCAACTGTTTGACCAAAAATATTTTTTCTTCCTGTTGCTGCCCAGGCATCAGCCAGTTCTCCCATTCCCGAAGATGGAGTAATCGGATAAATAGCAGCAACCTCACTATACGCATAAGCCACATGAGCAGCAGCTTGATTTCCATCCATCGTTACCTTCTTAAATTTTTTCATATCAACCTTACCTCATCATATTTTGGTAATTTTATTTCTTTTCTCATCACCTATATAATATTAAACAATTAAAT
>CAZNDR010000322.1:0-5444 GCA_964571835.1 uncultured Cytophagia bacterium
GGCAAAGATACCTATCATTCAATGAATGCGTCGAATAAGAGGAATCTGCGGTCATTTTAAGAGAACAAATTTGGTGATAATTATTATTCAAGGTCGACTCTAAGGAAATCGACGCAAAGATCAAAAATGATAAAAGCGAATATTGTAATTAAAAGTGATTTTATTTTAATTCTGTTGTTAAATATCTTAGCATGCTGGGGACAGGATTATTTTCCCTTGCAGGTGGGGAATGCCTGGTATTTAACCAGTATTCCTGAATATATCGAAAAAGCAGTTATTTTTGATAGCTTGATATATTATCAATTTCTCTCTTCAAATTATTATCGCCGAGATAGTTTGAACAAAGTCTATATGCGAACCAGCGAGGGTGAAGAATGGTTGCAGTACGACTTTCAAGCCGATGTTGGCGATAGTTGGCTTTATGGAAGTGTCTATAAGTTTCGAGTTATTTTAGAAAGCAAGGCTGATATCATTGCTCTGCCGATTGGTACTTTTCATGATTGTTACAAATTCTCGTTTTATGGACTTAACGTTATTGATGGGGATTATTCCGTGTGGCTCGCTCCTGATGTCGGTTTGGTTAGGACGAAAAGCATTGATTGGGGTGGTGAATCAGAGCTGTCAAAAGCAAGAGTGAATGGCAAAAAAATCCCCGATTTTCCTGTCCCATTAAAACTAATCCAAACCATCCCGACCAATGGCCAGCGCGATGTTCCCATAGATGCGCAGGTTGTCATTCAATTAAATTTTTCTATTAAAAACGATTTAATCAATGCTGACAATATAACAGTTTTCAGCAAAAATTATGGAATCGTGACTGGATCATTTACCAACATTACTAAATATTCGTCTAATAAAATAACTTTTACCCCTAATCAACCTTTTTCATATAATGATTCTATTACTGTCACGATTTCAACAACGATCGAAGATTATACAGGAGATCATCTTTCCGAAAATTATCAATTTTCCTTCACTGTTGAAAAAGAAGAACACCAGCCTACTTTGTTCGCCAAAGATTCTCTGTCCAAATTCCTTGTCTTGAAATACGGGGACTTTGATTGGGGCGACTTTGATAGCGATGGCGATAAAGATTTAATTCTCTTGGGCACGATTGACTCGGTGGATGTGGGATTATTTCATTATGTTGAATTGTATGAAAATCACTCCAATTTCTTTCAAAAAAAAGAGATGAATTTTGTTGCATCAACCCTGATTTTGGTCATGGCTGTATTAAATGGCTTGATTATGATAACGATGGTATGCTGGACCTTGTTTACGCGGGACGGGATTCTGCCCGTAATTCTGTCACTCTATTTTATCAAAACAAGAATGGAATTTTCCAACTTGATCCCAATAATCGCCTGAGTTTTGGTCGTGCCTCAATGGATTGGTGCGATTACAATGGAGATGGATTTACTGATTTAGCTATCAGTTTGGTGAGAAAATCTTATGACTAGCAATCCCAAACTTTTCAAACGCATCCTCATCGCCAACCGAGTTGAAGTTGCTTTGCGAATAATCAAAGCCTGCCAAGAAATAGGAATCGAGACAGTCGCCGTTTACTCGGAAGCGGATAAAAATTCACCTCACCTGAAACAAGCTGATGAAAAAATTTGCATTGGGCCAGCATCGAGCAGCCAGAGTTATTTGAACAAAGAAGCCATTCTTCAAGCAGCCATTAATACCGAATGCCGGGCTTTGCATCCCGGCCTTGGTTTTATATCTCTTAAATGTTCGATGTACATTCAGAGGGCATAGATCATTGCTATGGTGAAAAGAAGGCAAAAGAATAAAGCTCAGCAGGTTTTATTTTAATTTTGGAAGGATTTACAGTTTTAAAAACAGAGACATAAAGATCGGGCAGAAAGGATCAAAAAAAGCAGGCAATGGCAACTATGAAAAGAATTCCGAGGATGTTTCTTCTTTAGAACTGTTGTTTCTAAGCATTCATCATATCAGGGATTTGAATGCGAAACTCGAGAGCTTTCGGGAATAGTTTCAAGGTTAGAGTTAACAAGTTGGGCGGATTCGCTTTTTCACTAGCGTGAAGAACCTCGATGCCTGCCAATCTACCAGCGGCATCAATATCAATAAAAATGTCTTCTGTGATATCAACGGTTTTGTCAGATGTTACACCATTAAACCATATCGTTAATGCGTCTGCTTGTTTATCATAGGTTATTTTCATCTGCTGGATCAAACCGTACGGTGCTTCAGAATTCCTCGATGCCCGAATCGTGGATTTGACCAGCGCTCTGGCTGTGAATCATAACGGAGAAGTCTTTATCACCGGTGAAAGAAATGATCCCACAACAAGATACGATTACATCACTAACGATCTTTAATCAGATAGGGCAGCAAATGCTTGCTGAAGACCAGGGGAAGCAAGCAGATGGTGAACATAGTCACTATTTTCGAGCAGATGATTTGCCCAGCGGCATCTATTTTTATCAGGTCAGGGCAGGTAATCTTGTCAAAACAAAAAAAATGGTATTGTTGCGCTGACAAGGCAGCCGCAGCGTTCGAAAATTTGTTTGTATAACATGCCACTGATACTAATGCGCACCAAAATAATGCTGTTAAACCAAATTGGAGGAAACATGTACAAAATTAAACTATCCCTCGCTTATATTTTGTTTTTATCCTGTATTGTCCAAGCTCAAGAAATTTCCTTTCGCCCTGTCCATACTTATTCCATCGTTGCCCGAGATTCAATAACCGGTGAAATGGGGGTGGCGGTTCAATCGCACTGGTTTTCGGTGGGCAGCGTGGTGACCTGGGCGGAAGCTGGCGTTGGCGTGGTAGCTACTCAATCGTTTGCTGAAATATCGTACGGTCCGCTGGGATTGGCACTGATGAAAGCCGGCAAAACGGCGCCTGAAGCTTTATCAGCTCTATTGAGCGTAGATAAAAACGCTGAGGTGCGCCAGGTCGCCATGGTTGACAAACTTGGCAAGGTGGCAGTGCATACCGGGACAAAGTGCATCATCGCCGCGGGACACCATCTTGGAAAGTTTTATTCTACACAGGCGAACTTGATGGAAAAAAATACCGTCTGGGAGGCAATGGCACAGGCGTATGAAGCTACAAAGGGCGATTTGATTGATAAATTAATGGCAGCCCTGGAAGCCGGTCAGCAGGAGAAGGGTGATATTCGTGGCATGCAGTCAGCAGCAATCTTGGTGGTGCCGGCGGAATCGAAAGGCGCACCGTGGCGGGAAAAAATTATCGACTTGCGCGTTGAAGATCACCCGCAGCCGCTCAAAGAATTAAAACGGCTGATCAAGATCCACCGCGCCTACGACCACATGAATAAAGGGGATGAACTCGTCGCCAACAATGACATGAAAAATGCCTTGATGGAGTATGCCAAAGCAGGCGCGCTGTATCCGGAAAATGAGGAAATTATTTATTGGCAGGCAGTAACATTAGTCGGAGCCGGCGAAGTGGAAAAGGCATTGCCATTGTTCAAAGAGGTTTTTAAAAAAAATCAAAACTGGATCGAATTAACGCGCCGGCTACCACACTGCGGTCTGTTGCCAGATGATCCCCTGCTGATGAAGAGAATTATTGCTGTGGTAAATTGAAATTGAGGGAAAAAAATTAGGGGTGCTAAAGACTTTTCAACCAGAAAGTGGCTTGTTCTTGGCTTGATGATCGCCTGTCTATTTTATTGCCAGCCAAATCAATCAAAAAAGGAAATTATGCTGGACATGACCTATCCTGATGACGAAAACACTGTTTACTAGCCCAACGCCAGACCATTTAAACTGACCAAAGATAACTGGGGAATTACCGAAGCCGGCTACTGGTGCGCTGCTGACGAGTGCAGCGCGGCTGAACATGGAGGAACTCCTGTTGATGTGCCCATTCACTTTGCGAAAAATGGAGACACCATGAATCAAATTCCTTGGCAGGAATGGATCGGTCCAGCGGTCAAAATAGACATGGTGGCAAAATGTGATTTAAACCGGAATTATTTACTGACAATGGAAGATATTAAAAACTGGGAGAAAAAGTATGGATTTATTCCAGATCACGCCTGGATCATCATGTACACGGGAATCGGTACTAAATATTATCCAGATAAAGAAAAAGTTTTAGGCACAAGCAAAACCGGACCTGAGGCAATTCCTGCGTTGAGCTTCCCCGGCTTTTCTCCACAGGCGGTTGATTTTTTGATCAAAGAAAGAAATATTAGGGGAATTGGACTTGACACGCCAAGTATTGATTATGGGAAATCAACGGATTTCAAAGTTCATCAAATTCTTTTTGCTGCCGATAAATTAGCCATTGAGAATATCGCTAATTTGGATAAATTACCTGCCTGCGGTGCCACACTTTTTGTTATGCCCATGCTGATCCAAGATGGCACTGGCGCACCGGCCCGCATTTTTGCTCACCTTCCTTAAATGGTAGGGCAAGGATGATCTTGCCCTGCTAAAAAACCTTGCTTTATTTTCTCATTTTCGTTATATTCCCCAAGTCTTAAAGAACAATTAACTACAGTATTATTGGCATCCGCTATTATCGGAATATTAGTTCTGCCGAGAAAAAGATGGCGACCATCAGATGTTTTTGAAAAAGATCTGGTCTTTGATGCTATTTCCATCCGGAGGTTTAGCTACGAAAAATATTTTAAAAACTTCTCTATTGGCCCTCTGGTATGTCTTTGCTTGTGCTGAAAAGGATAATAATCCCGTCATGCCTGACAATGAAAATTGGCAATACCCCCTGAAAAAAGGCGCGCAGTGGAAATATGCGCGGGAAATTTCGTATGACAATTTCCAGCCCCAAAGTTTGAAAGTTCCCCTTTTGCTCGATTCGACCATATCCTCTCAAGTCGAGATAGTTGTCTCAAGTAAGGTAATCATCAACGATACAGTTGAAGCTAACCTGCTAATTGAAACAATGGTATCCGCCGGGACAAACCCTAAGGTTGATCAGACATATTACAATAATCTTGAAAATGGTTTGTATTTTTATGGCTATAAAGGAGCAGGTTTTGTAATACCCAAAGCAGCCGGAAATAACAAAATCCTATTTAAAGGAAAATATTATTACCATATCAACCAACTGATTGCTTTACTTGAAAAAGCTATGCCCAGCAACACGGTAGCTTCTGATACGATAATTTATGAAAGACCGCCGCTACTTGCTCTGAATTATCCATTGATGATTGGCAAACAATGGACCTACCGGCAAGCGTATCAATCATGGCGCATTGACAAAAAAGTAATCGCTAAAGAGACAATTACTGTACCTGCTGGTAGTTTTGTCTGTTTGAAAATTCAATGGCTACACGATATGGATAATAATGGCAGTTGGGACGAGGAGGTCGAATTTTATGATTTCATAAGTGCAAAAGGACTAATTTGTCGATCAATAAAACTTAAAAATATTGTTATTACCGATGAAGCGAATCCCGAAGGAATCGGCCG
>CAZNDR010000323.1:0-5432 GCA_964571835.1 uncultured Cytophagia bacterium
ATGGTACAGATTAAGCCTTAACAACTATATATTGCCAAAATTCGAAATTGAATTGTGGAAATTCTAATATCTATGCCCTGAAGGCAACCTAGTTAATTCGCCTTTGGTATGATAACAAATAAATTCCAATAATCCAAATCTAAAGTCTCAAATCGTAACGGAGTATTCTCTCATCTTTGAGTGTTACTCAAGATCAGTTTAGTTTAGCGCCGGTTGAAGAAGTCATGATGGCGCTATCAGATCAAGATTTGTTGCGAAGTAAAAAATTTGCCCGCGCCAGGATTAATAATGCTGCCTATAAAAGGTACCCGTCTATTGTTTACTCCATTCTGGCGGCGGGAAATATTTTATCGTCGTTTGTCAACGTAATGGAGTTATTGATTTCTGTAATTTCTGGTATTTCATTCTTTGCATCAACCTGAAGCAAAAGAGTGGAAGTTTGTAATTTTTTATAATCGACTTCAAATTCGACGACCACTATTCTTGGTTCCAAATCTAACGGAGCTTCCAGATGAGTTATTGTTTTTTGAGTTATCAATTCAGTAGCGCCGTCTTTTATTTCATCAATCTCGACATCAAATTTGTTGACCTCAACGATGCCAATGTTGTGAATCGGCAACACAATTTTCAACTTGCCTCTTTTTTTATCTGCGTGGATTTGAACTTCAGTTTCAGTAATCGCTAAGTCTGCCAGGGCAATTTTATCTTTATTCGCTGACGGCTTTATTTGATGGACAGTAATCAATTGTTGTGTCAAAGGCGGCAGAATTATTTTTTGTGAAGCATTACGTCCAGTTACCCAAAACCGCTGGCGAGTTTCGCTGCTTTCCATCACGCCATCATCATTAATATCTGACCCGATCTGAATTTCATATTCGCCAGCTTCGAGTGACCAAAAATAAATAATGCCGTCCTGTGGCTTTTTATTCAAATTAAACATGATCACCTCTGCTGCAGTTGAATTCATTTCCACCACTGCAGCAACAAAATTATTAGCAAAGCCTTGATAGGAAATGGCAAAAAAGGGGAAAAAGCCTTCCTGAAGAGCAAAGCCATTGTACATTGATTCGAGATGATTGGCGCCCAGAATTTCGCTTTTGGTGATATTGCCAATTTCAATGCGGTCGGTAAAATATCCTTCTTTGGTTATCAATTCCCAGTTATTTACAATCGCCTCCGCGATGCGCCGGCTGCCCTGCTCCAAATATTTTTTATCGCCAGACAAACGGAATTTCAGATAATCTGAGCCAAAAACAGCCACGATCTTTTCATAATTGGAATTCCCAGTTAGCAAACGCCAGAGCTCGATAGTTTCAGCAAAATGGGAAGAGTTCATTAGCCGGTGAGCTACCCAGCCTTCGCTGCCGACTTCCGCCTGTGAGACATCGGTTTGATAATATTTAGCGACCAATTTTAAGGCCGCCTCAATGGGCACTAGATATTTTTTCTCGCCGGTCAATTGATACATAGCCAGAAACTGTTGCATCATGATCGTTCCGCCTTGAAAATCATAATATTTCCAGAATAAGCCCGGATGATGCCAATTGTCCGCATGTCCGCCAATGGCATCATCTTCGTAGCGAATGGCCGCTGGGACGATGCCATAAGGCTTGCCTTTATCAGTTCGCAAACAATCTTCCAACCAAGCATCTGACCATTCAGTTAAAAATTGCATGGCAAACGGATGCCGATTATACCAGGCCAGCCAGCGCGCCGCTTTGACGGTGCGCGTGTTCAGCTCGACATCACAATCTCGAGGCGGTCGAGTATCTATTTTGTCGTACGAATACCAGCTTGATCTAAAATGGCGATGGCCCTTGGCATTAATGCCGGTCCAGACATCACGCAGCCCTTTCATACTTTCCATGTTTCGTTCAACATAAATCGGATTGCCGTAGTCTAAACCAATCATCATCGGTTGCGTATCGGCAACCGGTTCGGAGGAATGTTCGACATCCCGGACTTTAGTAGAAAATCCCTCAGTAATCCAACCGCTATGCCACACTCCTTCCACCAGCCGGCGCATGCCCTGCAGCGTCTTGGCATCATGCCAGGCGAAATAGGCAATAGGCCACCAGCGCAGCATCTCGACATCATCATCAAATTTTCCGCCGAATTCCCCGTTCTCGGCCTGGCGAGAATCCACCCAATAGTGAATCACTTGTTGCAGGCTGTTCAAGGCAAGGTTTGTCTGAACTACCCATTCTGGTGCAACAGCGGTCATAGCCGGCTGATTGAGATCTTCAGCATTGCTTTGCTCACCCAGATAGAGGCGCAATAAAGGTAAATGTTCATAATAAGGTTTCAATAATTTAAAGCAAAAATCAGCTCTAACTTTTTGCCATTTATTATGCTGTTCCACCCAGGCCCAGAACGACAAACGACCCAGGTAAAAAGTGGCTCGAAAAGAGAGCGGATGGTAAAGTACCTCGGCGATTTTTTTCATCGTGTGCCCGGCAATATTTAAACGATTAAAAATTCCTGCACCAGTGGCTCGAGCTGCCCAATCCCAGCCGGCCATTTTATAATAAGTATCGGCTTGAATATAAAGTTGGGCGAGTCTCAAATTGAGCGTTATGTCCGATCGCAGTGCGGGGTCAAATTCCTCGTGCAAAATTTTTTCCGCCAATTCAATATAAGAACGTGGATCTTCAATTTCCAGCCGACCGGCAAGCGCCAGTAGCAACAAGGCTTTTTCATAACGGAACGGTCGCTCTGGTATTTGATCAATGAGACGCTGCGCTTCGTAGGTGGCGCCTCGATTGAGCAGCGAAAGCGCTAGGTCGGCATTGGGTGCTCGTAATGGAGATAAGGCGATTAGTTTTCCGTCACGCAATTGCAACGGACCATAGTCATCTTTGAAAATAGAAATTCCGGTAACGGTAGTTTTCTGCCCTGTTGCAGCGAAAACCAACTCAAGTGAACCACTTTTTATCTGAACCTTTCGCATTAAAGTCCAATACGACGGTGGCTCTTCTCCCTCAAAACTAACGCCGTATTGAAAAAGGCTATCAGCAATTACAGTGCCATTGGCCACTATTTCACCCTGCCATAAGCTCCGTTTGCCGCCAGCCATAAAAATCTCTAGCCAGTAACTGCCTGCCTCAAGATCGACACGGAATGATATTGGATTAGTGGAATAGATGCCATCGAAACTCATTTCGTCCAATAAGCTGATATCGGACAGAGTGAAGGCACCTTCAGCCGGGCCTAACAAACCAAAACCCGTGTGGGTTTGATAGAGCGTTCGTTCGGTGACTAAATGAGCACCCGCTTTAACGCTGCTGTGCTGCGGACCGAAATCAAATTCAACGGGTGCAGCTAATTTCTGAGAGCTGAAACCGATTGATTCTGTGCCTATCCATACTACAAAAATTATCGATAATTGAAAAAATCTTTTTGTTAGCTGATTGATGTCCAGTAAAACGCTCATAACATTTGGCATAGATAAAATTCTTTCCATATTCAATTTTATGGTATGGGACAAGTGACTTTTATATTACCTTAAACATTTGTCCCATGTAGAACCGAGATTTTATGGCAATTTGTTGACCAGCACGGTACCTTTGTGTTCTTGGCGCAAAGCGAAAGCATCGATGAGCTGATTATCTAAAGACCACGCTTCATAATTAATCTCAGTCGGACTAATCGTCAGAATTTGAAAGCATTGGGTTTCGCCTGATTCTACCTGCAAGAGATGAGCGAAATTGGGATTGTGTTCGTAAGCTTTTGGTCCACTGACAGAAACCACATAAACAGGCGCTTTCTCATCATTAGCCACTGGTTTGCCGTCACGGATCTTATTGGTTCGTCCGTAACGATGGTCATGCCCTTGTAAGACTAAATCGACTTGATACGTTTGATAGATCGGCATCAATTGCTGGCGCAATTTTTCATCGTCGCGCTTTCTGCCCACAGAGAAAAGTGGATGATGATGACAGACGATATTCCAATTGGCTTTACTTTCACTCAGGGTTTTTTTCAACCAAGCCAATTGCTCCGGATCGCGATAGCTATTGCTGTTAAAGGCAATAATACGGGCGCCCTGATAATCGAGGTAATAAGCGGTTTCCATTAGATCTGCGACTTGGGGTCCATTGTGAGGCAAGGAAAAATGAGCCAGAAAAAGTGGATCTACTTGACGCGAACCATCCGGACGTAAAATATCCTTATTCGCATCGTGGTTTCCTGGCACAGGAACCATTGGGATCATTCGCGGGATGAAGCCAAGGGCAGAGAAAAATTCCTCCCAAGCCTGGTCATCTTTACCCAGTCCAACCAGATCTCCAGCATAAAGATAGAACCGGGCATTGGGCGCCTTGGCAAAAGCCTGTCGCACCAAAACAGACCAATCGGATAAGATATCGTCTTGCACATCTCCAAAATAAATAAATTGAAATGGTTTGGCTTCACGTTCCGCGGTCCGAAAAACATTCCATTCGCTCCAGGTGCTGTCACCTCCGACGCGATACAAATAACATTTGCCAGGCGTTAACGAGCTAAAGTGTACCGTATGATAATAGACTATTTGTTGATTTGCCATCTTGATTGTTTCACTGATTGCCGCCACGGTCTGCGCCGCTTTGCTGGCTTCATCGAGGTGTTTGGTTAATAAGGCAATTTGCGCTTGCGGATTGGTCAATGCCTCCTTAGTGCGCCAGACAACCGATTGAGTGGTAGCTGGATCATTTTCCCAACATAACACAATCCGCTGGTAATTGCTTTCGGCGCTTTGCCCTATAAAAACATACCAAGCGATAATAATGGCAACAAAGCCTGACGCTATTTTGTAGCTACAAATTTTTGGTTTCATAAGACTTTTCCTATTTGAGGTACTCAAGTAAAAAAAATTGGTAGAATAATTCCGGTAATTGGCTTTTTTTACTTTGCTTCTATACATTTAAATAGTGCTTGTCAGAAAATAGCGCCTGTTACTGTTATAGCGATCCGCCATTAGGCAGAGAAGCCATCTAATGATAAGGAAGAACTTGCTTGACTTTCAAGCCAGTTGGCGGATTGTTCTCAAAGACAAAAAAGGACTAATTAAAGCGTTTTTCGAACGGGCGCGAAATAGACAAAAACAGAAAATTTTTTTGAGCATTTTTAAATGTTCATCTATCTTGTCCTTGCCGTAATCGAGGCTTGTTCTGATAATAAGCTTTTGAGATTGACCCATCTTCGAAATTATTGTGCCGCAATCCTGTCGCTATTAATCAATGCAGAAATTTTCTTTCTTTGTTTGATTGGATATTCAACAGCAAGGCAGATCAACGATAAATTACTGCTTGTCATTCGCGAGACATTCGAATATGTTGTGCTGAATTTATTTGGGTGCGAATTTAAAAATGTTTCACCAAAAAGCTGGTGGCTTTAAATCACCGGGTTCTGCCATTGGAGGCAGCAAAGGTTGCAGTTCGTCATTTATTTTGACA
>CAZNDR010000324.1:0-5404 GCA_964571835.1 uncultured Cytophagia bacterium
ATGTAATACTGTGGGAGTTTCGCCCTGACGCTGCCGACCGTTTGGGCAGAACACGAGATGCCAAAGAATTTTTGCCTGGCATAACCCTGCCATCCACAATCCATATTGAGAATAATCTCGACAAGGCGGTTTTCAATAGAGACCTTCTTTTATTCGCCATCCCGTCACATGTGCTGCGCCAGGTCGCTAAACAAGTAAATCAATCTAATTGCGGCAATAAGCCGATTGTTATCAACGTGGCAAAAGGAATTGAAAATGACACTTTGTTAAGAATGTCTCAAGTACTTGAACAAACGATTGATTGGTTGGCTCGACCGAATATTGTCACCTTATCCGGCCCCAGTCACGCTGAGGAAGTGAGCAGAAAAATTCCCACTGCGATCGTAGCTGCTTGCACTAATTTATACAATGCCGAACTAATTCAGAAGGTATTTATGAATCGATATTTTCGAGTTTATACCAATCCGGATATTATTGGTGTCGAACTTGGAGGCGCATTAAAAAATGTCATTGCTTTAGCCGCCGGAATTTGTGATGGTGCTGGTTTTGGCGATAATACTAAGGCAGCGCTGCAACCCCGCGGGTTGGTGGAGATTGTTCGTTTAGGAACAGCAATGGGCGCACAGCCAATAACTTTTGCTGGATTGACTGGCATGGGCGATTTGATTGTGACCTGCATGAGCAAACATAGCCGAAACCGATATGTTGGAGAACAAATTGGCAAAGGTCGAAAATTGGATGACGTTTTAAAGGGTATGGTGATGGTGGCTGAAGGGGTAAAAACTACCCGATCAGCTTTTGAATTGAGCAAAAAGTACCACATAGAAATGCCGATTACTGAACAGGTCTATCAAGTGCTCTTTGAAAATAAAAGCGCCTTTGATGCTTTGCAAGATTTGATGCAAAGAGGACCGAAGGAAGAAAAATGGGGCTAATTAACAATAGCAATTTGCGATTATTAATCTGAGGGACACTACATGAGAAATAAAACTTATATTAATGAAATTTCCAAATTCAAACAAACAGAGGCGACAATTTCCGGTTGGTTATATAATATGCGATCAAGCGGCAAATTACATTTTTTAATGGTTCGAGATGGAACAGGGATAATTCAGGCAGTAGTAGCTAAGAATGCGGTTGATGAAAAATCATTTGAGCTGTGTACTGATTTGCCGCAGGAATCTTCTATTAAAGTAACTGGTTTAGTGGTTGAGGATAAGCGAGCGCCGGGGGGTTATGAACTGCAAGCAAAAAAACTTGAATTGATTCAGATCGCTCAAGAATACCCCATTACGCCGAAAGAGCACGGAACGACCTTTTTAATGGACAACAGGCATTTGTGGCTGCGCTCATCCAAGCAACATGCCATTTTGAAGGTGCGGCATTCGATCATCCGTGCTTGCCGAGAATACTTCGACAAGAATAGTTATGTGCTAATTGATGCGCCAATTTTCACGCCAGCAGCTTGTGAAGGTACCAGCACACTTTTTGAGACCGAGTATTTTGGCTCCAAAGCCTATCTTACCCAGAGCGGCCAATTGTACATGGAAGCCGCCGCCATGGCTTTTGGAAAAGTTTACTGCTTTGGCCCTACCTTTCGTGCTGAAAAATCGAAAACGAGACGGCATTTAACTGAATTCTGGATGATTGAGCCGGAGATTGCCTATTGCGACCTTGACGGTGATATGGATATTGCCGAGGAATTTATCGAGTACATTGTTCAGCGAACTCTGGAAGAAAGAAAGCAAGAGCTAACAATTTTAGAACGCGACACGACAAAATTGGAAAAAGTCGTTCGCCCCTTTCCCAGAATCAGCTATTCGGAGGCAGTAAAGATCATTAAGAATAACGGATTAGAATTTCAGGATGGCAATGATTTTGGTTCGCCTGATGAGACAGTCATCTCAGAACAATTCGATCGCCCAGTAATGGTTCACCGGTATCCAGCTTCGGTCAAAGCTTTTTACATGAAAAACGATCCCAATGATCTGTTAAAGGCGCTTTGTGTGGATATGTTAGCGCCCGAGGGTTATGGTGAAATTATTGGTGGCGGACAGCGTGAAGATGATCTGGGCACATTAGAAACAAAAATTAAACAACACCAACTGCCCCGGGAAGCTTTCGACTGGTATCTGGATGTACGCAAGTACGGCTCGGTGCCGCATGCCGGATTTGGTATGGGAATAGAGCGCGCTGTAGCCTGGATTTGCGGACTCAAGCATATTCGTGAAACCATACCGTTCCCACGAACCATAAATCGTATTAAGCCATAATGAATCTTAAGGATAGAAAAATTATCGGTGTCATTGGACAAGGACAAAATTGCTCACGGCAAATTTTAGCTTATGCTGACATCGTGGGCCAAGAAATTGCCAAAAGAAAGGGTATTGTCATCTGCGGCGGTTTAAAAGGCGTCATGGAAGCAGCCTGCCGAGGTGCGAAAAAGTACCAGGGTTTGACTATTGGCATTATCCCCGGAACACAAAAATCTGAGGCAAACGAGTTTGTAGATATTCCCATTATCACTGGCCTCAGCGAAGCTCGCAATATTATCATCGTGCGAACGGCAGATGCACTTATTGCTATCGGAGGCAAATATGGCACCTTATCTGAGATTGCCTTTTCTCTGGCTTTTGGCAAACCTATTATTGGGCTTTGCACTTGGGAAAATATCAACGGCATTCATTATCAGGAAAATCCAATTGAAGCCGTAACAACAGCATTTGCTTTATTAAAGCGAGAGAAATTATGAAAGTTGGCGCTCACATTATTGTAAAAGGAGTCGTACAAGGCGTTGGTTTCAGATGGTTTGTGGAACGCGAAGCGACTAAATTAGGTATAGCAGGCATTGTCAGAAATTTGTCTAATGGCAATGTCGAGGTAGAAGTCGAAGGTGAGCGTGGATTGATTGAAGAATTGATTGTTTCTTTAAAAGTTGGGAACAGGTTGTCAAGGGTGACAGACGTTATAATTCAGTGGCTGAATTTTGAAAACAAGTACCAAAATTTTCAAATTCGATTTTAAACAGGAGAAATGTTGATGTTCTATTTAGAGCAACATATCCGGACGGTCATGGATTTTCCAAAGCCTGGTATTGGCTTTAAAGATATTACTACTTTGCTTAAAAATGGAACGGCTTTTAGGCAATCAATAGATAGATTAGCTTCGAAATTTAACGCCGAAAATGTTGATAAAATATTGGGCATTGAGTCACGCGGTTTTATCTTTGCTTCTGCCTTAGCTTACAAATGGAAGAAGGGAGTCCTTTTAGCACGCAAGCCAGGCAAATTGCCGGCTGAAAAAATAAGCCAGGAGTACGATCTTGAATATGGTGTCGATCAGATAGAAATTCATCGGGATGCCATTGCGCCGGGTGAAAAAATATTAATCATCGATGATTTGCTCGCTACTGGCGGCACAGTAGCGGCAGCCACAAAATTAGTCGAACGTCTTCAAGGAAAAGTCGCCGGTATCGGATTTCTAATCGAGCTGACTTTTTTGAAAGGACGAAACAATTTACAAAATTATCAACTCCATTCTCTGATTAAATTTGACAGTGAATGAGGGAATGTCTTCTCATGCTTTCAGTGCTTATTTAGCGATAAAAATAACTTGACTTTTTATTTTTTTGTTAATATCTTGTTTTAGCAAAAATTCAATTTACTAAAAATCCAAGTTAGGTAATAATTATGAAAAATACATTTCCCGCCTTTACCTTTATCTTGTTCTTCTTTATTTCCAGTGGCTCGGTTGTTGCCGGTGGCAAATGGTACAACTTTTATGAAGATGGTATCAAATTCATGCAAATGGGCAATTGGTCTCAGGCCATTGTCAATTTCAATGAGGCGCTAAAAGTAAAAGACAGAGATACCAAGCAGATAAAAACGTATGGCATGCATTTCATTGAGTATTTTCCTCACCGCGAAAAAGGGATCTGCTTCTACCAACTTGGCAGAGTTGAAGAGGCGAAAAGCGAACTCAGCTTATCCTTGCACCAGGAATATTCTCCCCGAGCCCAAGAATTTTTAGCCAAATTAGGTGGTGCCCCGCCACCAATTCAACCTACTGAGCTGCCAATTATTCCACCCCAGAAAAATGATATGAGTGATCGCCCTATCTCAGACATTTAACTTTAATACGATTGGTGCGGGAGCTCGTGCACGCGGTATGGGTGGCGCTTTTATTGGTGTTGCAGATGATGCTACGGCTGCTTCTTGGAATCCTGCTGGCTTGGCACAATTGGATGCTGCTGAAGCGTCTGTAGTTGGCATGTACGTAAGCTACTCGCCGACTTCCGATGTGGAAGGTTTTGATGCAGGGCCGTTTAAAAGCTCTCATTTCGGATTGAATTTTGCCAGCGTCGCGCTCCCTATTGCGATGGGCAGCCGAAATATGGTAGCAGCCGTTTCCTACCAGAAAGTAACTGATGCCTATAGCAAATACGATGGTGATAATTATTTAGAAAAAACAACTGGCGGGCTCAATGCCATTACCCCTTCATTAGGAATTCAACTAACCTCATCAATTCTGATCGGTGCTTCAGTAAATATATTAACTGGCAAGGAAGACTATTCTTCTGAAGATAAGACTGGCTTTTATCCTAACCTTAATTCATCCCACACAACAGATCTGAGTGGGACCAACTTTGTTGTTGGCGGTTTATTGGATTTTAATCCGTTCCGGCTTGGTGCCGTCTATAAAAGCCCATTTGCATTGACCATTAAAAATGATGATTTGCAATGGGATTATTCTTTTAAGATGCCACAGATGTTAGGTATCGGTGCAGCTTTTATGGCAACCGAAAATCTTACTTTAGCGGCAGATTTCGAAATGCGCGCTTATAAAAACAGCGAGTGGGAAGACAAAGAAACCCACCAGACTTTCGATCCAGAACTTCTGGATGTTAATCAACTACGATTTGGCGCTGAATATCTTTTTATGGCCGGCGAAAGCATTGTGCCGCTGCGAGTAGGTTTTGCTACAACTCCCTTGCCAGCAGAAGATGATAACGGGGATCAAATTGTTGGTAGACAATTAGCAGGCGGCATAGGAATAAACATGGCATCAATTAAACTCGACTTAGGAGTTGAATGGAATTTTTACACCTATGAGATTGATGCTGGTGTGGCCACTTATAAATACACGGATAATTACCTGAGATTCATCATTTCCGGCGTTTTCCATTTTGGCAAATAATTAGTTTAGCTCGAATTTTTGAAGGCGAAATATATCGTATGTTTCGCCTTTTTTTTTGGCATCAAAAGCATATCAAAAATTTTACAGAAAAGTTGACTTGACTATAAATTTTTTTTTTATTATTTTGTTTTGTTTTTGAGATGAGATAAGCTATAAATTAAAAATAAAGATTCTGTTTTATGGATGAAATATGAGCATAGAAATTAAG
>CAZNDR010000325.1:0-5401 GCA_964571835.1 uncultured Cytophagia bacterium
ATATTGAATAGCTCCGTTCTTTAGAACGGAGAATTTGATAAATTGCCCTGAGATTGGTGGGCTTTAGCCCTTCCCTTTATGCGACAATAATTCAACTGGTCATTCACATTGTCAAAAATAAAGTTGCCTACCCCGTTAATTCATTTTTTTCGTCAGATAGTTGTTGTTTATCAAAACAGAATCCCTATCGAATAACAATAAGAAGGCCCTAAAATTCCGATGCTGCGATAGGCATAATCCATTTTCAGGCCGACATTATGCATCATCCTCAAAATGAATCCACCGCCAAATGAAAAGCCGTACTCCGAATCTTCCATAAATAGCGCTTTGTAGCCACAACGCAAAAAGAAATCGCCGGCAGTGGGAATGTTGATTTTGTACTGTGCACCAACATTGACGGACTCCATATTGTCGTTCGGGTGCAACGCATCAGTAGAAATGGTCAAGCAGTGTTGTCCATAATTCAGCGGATTAAAGGACATTCCCACACGGAAAATCAGTGGCAATTCCCACGATTGCAGGCTGAACTTGCCCGGCACATCACGGAAGTTCCCTTGCTGATAAGGCAGAATATCGATTGGCTGCAATAAATCCATGCCGTCATAGGTCATTTTGGTTCCGTAATTGGAAATGCTCATCCCGATATTGATGCCATCTTCTCTTTTGCCTGTGAGCACCAGAAAATGGGTATTGACAATAACGCCAAGATCGATAGCAAAAGCGCTGGCGCTGGTGTGCCAAATTTTTGAAGAAACATACTTGCCTGATGCCCCAAAAGCAAACCAGTTCGCCAGGCGCCGCGCATAAGAAATGCTGACAGCATAATCGTTAGCATTGAACAATTCGCCTGTTCCATCCTGCATGGTTAGGTTTGTTACCTCCATGTCACCATAGCCAGCATAGATTAAACCCCACGAAAAGGTACCCAATCTAGGGAATACCAAGCCGACGCTAACAAGAGCCGTGCTAATATCCGCGATCCATGGCTGATAGGTAAACTGCGCTTCGTTCTTTTCCATATATGATAAACCGGCTGGATTCCAGTAGATAGAAGATACATCCTTGGTAACGCTAACGCAGGCATCGCCCATGGCGCTTCCAGCGCTGCCAAAACCGATCTCCAGAAAATTAGCTGCCGTTGTCCCCACTCGATGAGGCTTCTGAGCAAAGGCTATATTCATTAAGCCCAGAAAAAATAAGATCAATATTCTAATTTCATTTTTTTTCATGACCAATACCCTTCACGAATGATTGTGAATTTTTTAATCTTTGTTCCTATTATAAAATGCCTTTGCCAGGCACAAAAGCCATCACTATGATGCTCACTTAATCACAGCAAACTTGCCAATTTTTTCGTCACCAGTTTTTTTCGCTTCGACATGATAGATGTACATGCCAGCAGCAATTTCCAGCCCTTCTTTGGATAATAAGTCCCAATGGACAATGCCCTGATCATTAGGATTAGTGACGTTGATTTCATCGACTAGTACACCGCTCACCGTGAAGATTTTGATGGTACATTCTGCCGGCACGTGCGTAAACATTATCCGTCGGCGTTGGTTCAAGTACAAATTAGCGACAGCCGGTTCCATCTCGTTGGTGCCGACGTACGGATTGGGCACTACTTTAATATTTGCCATCGAATTTTTCAACACCTGCAGATCGACTGCCTCTGTAGCTTGAACTTTAAAGGTCAGAGAATCGGTAATCCAGAAAGGTCGTTGATAGGTGACACGATAGATGTCTCCGGCTTTGGGTAACTGACTGCTATCGCTTGCTGCATTAAAATCGATGATAAAAATGGTGCCTGCCCATTTACCGTCATTGGAAACAGGACCGACCAAAATGCGATCTTCTATCATATCATATTTAGCATTTTTATTTTGATCATGGACAGCCAGATCCATGCGTTCATACGAGCCGGTTGAATCGGTAAATAATTTATTCACCACATAAAAATTGAACGGAATATTAACCAGTACTTCCGAACGACTTAAGCGGATGTCATTTTCATTGCGCATGGTTTTGGTAGTGACGCGGCCGACATAAGCGGAATCGTTATCGGTAAAAACAATTTCATATTGCCACGGGAAATAGCGCGCTTCTTTGAGAGTCGGTGTAATACGAATAACTGCTTCACCCACTACCCAGCCAGAATTGACAGCATCAAAGGTGGCAATCTCGATAGGCATGTTTAGCCGCAGGCGCAGACCGTCAAAAATATCAGTATGGACTTCTTCGCCAGTCTTAAAATGCCAATATTTTTGCCATTCTGGAAATGCTGTGGTATCTGCGTAAACCAAATTGTTATAAGCATAAGCCTGTGGTGTCTCTTGATAAACCAAAGCGTTTTCACTATCCACGTCATATATTCTTAAGCCACTATTGGTATAAACAAGGCCATGGTCGTAATTGGTGAGTGCATAGACGGTATCAATTTCAAATTTGACTTTGTAGCTATGTCCCGATTTAAGGCTTTTGGTTGCCAGGATTTCGGGAATAACAGTGCCTCTTCCAAAGGTCTGTTCCTCGCTCTGATCGATTGACGGCGCAACATATCCTGCTGCTTTGGGATAGGGCGTTACAATCTGGACATTTTGTCCATAAGCTCGAATCTCCTCAGCTTCATCATATTCGATAATGGCCTCATTCGGATAAGGCGCAATTCCTGGACCAATATCAGGCGCTCCATAATCGTAAGCGACAAGAGCATAATAATAAGTGCGTCCATTTTGAACATGTTCGTCGACATAATAGTGGGTGATGCCATTGTCGTAGCCGAGGTTAAATGCCATTCCTTTAATCAAGGCAAAATCAGTAAAGCCTTTTTTTCCATCTTTCAAATCACATTGAAAAATCGGTTTCTTTTCAGCAGGATTGCCAAAGCCATCGGTAATCACTTCAGCGTCAGCAAATTTTTTATCGGTGGTTCGATACAATTTATAACCTTCAAAATCATTGATATTGCCTAAAAACGGATCGCGCGTTCGGGTATCAGCTACATTGTCCCAGGTGAGAATGACCCGGCCATCATCTGGCGTCGCCGTCAAGGTAGGCAATTTAGGTGCTTGAGCAAAGCGATAGTCCTTTTCATAAATCACCTGTACAATTCGTTTCACCTCAAACAAAGCTGGAGCAGCATGCTCTTCATCATTTAAGCCTTCCAGTGGATCATAAGAGTGAAGTTCGGACATGGAAATGCGTTCGGTCCTTCCTTGATAAAGCGGGAACGGACCCGAGGCAAAAGTTTCCACTAAATTTGCCACCCATTCGAGCGATTCAATTAAAGTGTGCTGTCCAATGACTTCCCACATCGACTTATCATTTCTGAACCATTTTGTGTACGGTGGACGATGAGGTTGAATGGGAAACAATTGAAAGGAGGTCAAGCCTACCATGTCCGATTCACTGACATCGGTTTCTGCAAAATTTGGTTCAGCTTGTCCCTCTTTTCGATCTGGTTTATGGTTGCATTCCCCCTCATCCGGTGCGATATAATGCAAATCCGACGGTCCAACACCATCAAGTCCCACATCATCACCACAGTATTCCGACAGCTGATAAATTCCATCGCCATTGGCATCGATGCCATCTTCCCAATCTTGATCTTCATCAGCGTCCCAGTGCTCTCGAAGGTCCTCTTCAGTCAAATTATAAAAATCCAAGAAGGCACTCAAATTTTGATAACCTTCGGTGGCGCCTATTTTAGCTATCGCATTGTTATCTCGTTTTTCATTTAAAATTCCATCCTGATCATTGTCAACATCATCGTAGCCTAAACCCGGGCTTTCCAGATAGGCAAAGCCCATCGTTCCCGTGGGAAAACCTCCTTGGCCGATGCCATCAATGTCCCAGGAATAGGCGAGATCGATTCTCGTATCGAAAAATCCCAGTTCGTCATCATCTCCAGAGCCAGCAATCGCATCGCCAATGGCGTTATCCACCCAATAGCCAAATGCAACATCTTTTAAATCATAATCAGAGACGTTAGCAATGGTATATTCCCAAAAGAGGGCGTCTCTGGTTTGTGCATTATTCCATTGAAAACCTCGCTGTTCAACGCGAATGCCAATTCCTCCCCACGGTAAACCATTCTGAATGGTGGACTGTCGAGTTTCACCAATTATCCTGCCCGGGCGTGGGTAATATTTGACTTTGTCTTCCGGCCCTAAGTATTCTTGGTCTTGAGCATCATTTGCTACAAAATAGGTTTCAAGCGTGGCGTAAATGATACCTCTGCCAAAGCGACCATTCCATTCAGTATTTCCATCTTTATCAACAAAATCTGGAGCGTCAGGCCAACCTCCAATTGGCCAGGATTTTTTATTATTGCTCAAGGCTGGATAGTCTCCCAGTTCATTAAAATAACCGAAAACTGGATAAAGGCCCCATTCGACCGTGCCCGTGGGATCGACATCCATTTCCTCACGATAGCTGGTTTGTAGGAAATACAGCGTATCGATCAAGCCTTGAGCATCCAGAGCCTTTATTTGAAGCGAATCGGTAACCGGAATATTGCCATTGGTAACATAAACCCTAGCGCCGATTAGCAAAGCGATACCGTCGAGCATTTTGACGCCATCATAGGTGTTGGGCCATTTCGAAACTTCCACACGGGGCCAATCCGACAGCTCAGTAGTATTTTGAAAATAGAGAAAAACTCGATTGGCATTCATGTAACCCTCGCGAATGGCAGCAATATCTCCGGCCGGATCATCCGGTCCTTCGTATTTTTTCCCTTGTGCCCAGAGGCTGCAGCTAAAAATTAGCTGTAGAACTAAAATACTGATTAATAAATGAAAAAATATCTTCATAATCAAACCTCGATTAAAAATGAGCTGCATATTTTTCAGTTTCATCTTATTCTATCGCTTTAGATATTTTCTTAATGTGAAGTTAAAGCTTGATGTTTAAACCCTCGAACAAGTGCATACCAGCCAAAAGGAACGCACTCCAAATTTAATGACATCAACGGCTAACTTTTGACCTCACTGGATAGAATCGCCGGCAGTGGCTAACACTCTAATTTTCGAGATGCTTTTAAAAGGTAACTCCTAAGCCAATTTTAACCATTCGCGGCGCTGAATACATGGACGGATTCTGAATTCGATCGATGTACTCGTTGAAGTTGCTGCGATGGCTGGCTAAATCTGTCGGGCGAATGATAGCCGTATAAGCTCGACCTGTCTGTCCATTCACCCATTCTTCATTTAATCGGTCGAGTAAATTATAAATGGTCGCGGTCAGCCGCAATTTTAAATTTTTCATCACCGCAAAATCATAATAGCTGTCAAAATCTACACTATAACGCGTCGGCCGCCAGGCATTATTGGGATAAAGATTGACTCTTGCCAGAATGCTTTCCGTGACTGGTTGCCAGGTATAAGGCGAGCCAGAATTG
>CAZNDR010000326.1:0-5398 GCA_964571835.1 uncultured Cytophagia bacterium
GCCATCATCAGTCCAGTAATGAGAATAAAAAAGACCAATTTTGCTATACGCATCTTACATAACTCCTCATTTCTTATTTCATATAGATTTATTTGCTGTCAGTAATCGCCTCGTTTTCTGCTGAATATAGCTCAAAGACATTGGCTTTATCAATGACCGCTGTTCCGGTATCAATTCGTCTTTCGACTACTTCTCCTTTAGCGGCGCGATAGGCTGTCAAAAATGCCAATCTGCCCATATTGTAGGGATTCTGCGCGATCTCCGCCGTCAGCCGTCCATCTTTTACGGCTTGAATCGCCTCCTTGCCGCCATCGAAACCGACAGTGATAATTTTATCGTTGAGATGAAAGGCATCGATTGCTTCCAGCGCTCCCAGCGCCATGCCATCGTTAGTCATAAATACCGCCGATAAAGCCGGGTGTTTGGTCAACATATTCTCCATCACGGTAAGTGCCAATTCCCGTTCACTGTTAGCCGGTTGCACAGCTACCAAATTTATTTCTTTTGCTTGTTTCAGTGCGGCCAAAAAGCCAGCCACTCGTTCTTCATGCCCGCGAATGCCGATAATGCCTCGAATGACCGCAACCTTTCCTGTGCCATTCAACGCCTCGATGAGGTACTCACCAGCCAGTTTGCCGCCCAAAAAATTATCGGTACCAATGAAACTTAACTTGTGTTGCCAATCCATGTCAGAATTAAAAATGACTACGGGGATGGATTTTTTGTGCGCTTTTTCCAGCGCCGGAATAATTTCAGCGACACCACACGGCGACACAGCGATGGCAGAGACCTGTTTCAAAATCTGATCTTCAATGATATTAACCTGCTGATCAATATTTATTTCACGCGCCGGCGCTAATACGGACAATTTTGTATCAGGAAATTCACGAGCTGCATCCTCGGCTCCTTGTTTCACTTTTTGCCAAAACTCACTATCCAGCGCCTGAGCGATGACCGCGATACTATATTTTTTCTCCGAAGCTTGATGGCACATGAAGCCAATCACACTCGGAAAAAAGCACAAAATGAAGATCAATTTTTTGCCTGAAATCATGTTAAAAAATCCTTCACATTCATTTACAATTAAATGGAGATATTCCCAGGTTATAAATGATTACCTGATCCGGCTGTTGTCTGCTGCAAAATATTTGTCTACATTGGATTGATCAATCAATAATGTTCCTGTATCAATGCGTTTTTCAATTATTTCTCCTTTTGCCGCGCGGTAGGCGGCCAAAAAGGCTTGTTTGCCAATATTGTACGGATTCTGCGCTACCTCCGCCGTGATGCGACCTTGCTTCAGCGCTTGAATCGCTTCTCTGCCACCATCAAATCCCACCACAATCATTTTGCCAATTAAGCGGTGCGCTTCTATCGCTTCCAAGGCGCCAAGCGTCATTTGATCGCTGGTGATAAACACAGCCTCTACTTGTGGGTTTGAGGTCAAAATATTTTCCATTACCGTCAAAGCTAAATCCCGTTCACTGTTTGCCGGTTGCAGGGCAACTATTTCAATATCGTTAGCAGTTTTGATGGCATCAAGAAAACCGTCAACCCGTTCCTCGTGATCATGAATTCCCAAGATGCCTCTGATCACAGCCACTTTCCCACTGCCGTTTAAGGCTTTCACAATGTACTCACCAGCTAATTTTCCACCGAGCCGATTATCAGTGCCGACAAAACTGGTTTTTTTATCCCATTCAATATCTGATCCGAAACTGATGATGGGAATATTTTTGGAGTCGGCTTGTTCCAACATGGGAATTACTTCAGCAGAACCGCATGGCGCTACGGGGATAGCTGCAACATTTTTGATAATTTGATCTTCGAGTATATTTACCTGCTGATCAATATTAATCTCCCGTGTCGGCGCCAGCACAGCTAATTTTGTTTCAGTGACCTTGCAGGCAGCATCTTCAGCGCCTTGTTTCACATTCTGCCAAAATTCACTGTCCATGGCTTTAGCAACCAGTGCAATCCGATAACTATTTTTTTTTGAAGATGAACACATGAAGGCAAGAATAACAGCAGAGAAAATAAAAATAAAAGGAAATGTTTTAGCAATTTTCAAATCTTCGCTCCTCCAGATTTGTTTTCTTATTGCCCTTTCTTTTTCATGACGCGCTGACGCAACACATCCATCCACACTGCCCAAACAATAACCGCGCCGATGACCACGGTTTGCCAATACGCAGAAACATTCAACAAATTTAGACCGTTGCGAAGTACGCCCATGAGCAATGCGCCAATCAGCGTGCCCCAGACTGTACCCACGCCGCCAAAAAAGCTGGCGCCGCCAATAATCACAGCAGCAATGCTGTCCAATTCTGCGCCCATTCCTGCCAGCGGAAAACCCGAGTTCATTCTGCCGGTGAGAATAATGGCTGCCAGCGCAGCCAAAGCACCGCTCAACGTGTAAACCATAATTAATCGCTTATCAGTTGGAATTCCTGAATAATAAGCTGCAATCTTATTGCCGCCAATGGCATAAATATCGCGTCCGGCAACAGTTTTGGCAAGAAAAAAATGAAAGATGATATAAACCACCAAAACAATTAAAACCGGTACCGGAAAAATGCTTATCGAAGCAGCGCCCCAGAAACGATAATTTGCTGGCAAATCGGAAATGGGAAAACCACCGGAAATAATCAGCGCAAGACCTCTGGCGACATTCATCGTTGCCAGTGTGGAAATAAATGGGTGCGGCAATTTGAGTTTCGTCAACATGGCGCCATTCAACCAGCCAACCAAAGCGCCAACAACAAAACAGCCCAGCATGCTAAAAATAATCGGCCAACCGGCTTTCAAAAATATTGCTATCAACACTGCGCACAAGCCCAGAATGGAACCCACTGACAAATCAATGCCCGCGGTGATGATGACCAATAACTGACCCAATGCCAACAAAGCGTTGACCGATGACTGTCGGAAAATATTGAGCAAATTATCGACAGTAAAAAAATAGGGTGAAGAAAAACTGAGCAAAACAATCATGATGACCAGTGCCAACAAGGGACCAAGCTGCCGTAACAATTTCATGCGCCAATATCCTAAGTTGATTCATTCAGACCGACTGCCAGTTGCATTATTTTTTCCTGATTTGCTTCGTGTGAATTTAGCTGTCCGGCAATTCGTCCCTGATGCATCACCAGAATACGATCCGACAAGCCCAAAATCTCTTCCAGCTCAGAAGAGACCAAAATAATAGCTGCTCCTTCATCAGCCAATTGGCGCAACAGAAAGTAGATTTCCCGTTTGGCGCCGACATCGATGCCGCGGGTTGGTTCGTCAAAAATCAAAATGTCAGCATCCGAATTTAAGGACTTCCCAATGGCAATTTTTTGCTGATTGCCGCCGCTCAACCTGGAAGCGTGCTGCTGCAGGGAATGAAATTTTACCCGGAGTTTGTCCATCATATTTTCTGCAGCTTTTTTTTCCTGACTTTGAATTCGCCAACCCCAACGCGTGGCAAATTTCCACTGCGTCGCCATGCTCAAATTAAAATCGATTGCTGCCTCGGGCACCAGCCCTTTTATTTTTCGATCATCCGCAATTAGTCCGAGCCCGTTATTGACAGCATCTGCTGGTGAATTGATTTTAACCGCGTTTTGATTGATAATAATTTTTCCCTGATCAATTTTCGTCACGCCGAAAATTGATTCCACTAATTCGGTGCGTCCGGCGCCGACCAATCCGGCTATTCCTAAAATTTCGCCGGCATGAAGCTGAAAACTTACTCTGGAAAATTCTTTTTCCCGTCCAGCATTCTCAACGACCAGGACAGGTTCTCTATTATTTTTTTTAAAAGTATCAGCCTTGGGCGGGAATTGCTCTGAAATTTCTCTGCCCACCATATCGCGCACCACCGCCTGCATATCAATATTATCAATGGGACAGGTACGAATTAATTTGCCGTCGCGCAAAATGGTGATGACATCGGCGATGCTGAATACTTCTTCCAGGCGATGAGTAATGTAAACGATACTGACGCCTTTTTGCTGCAAAATTTTAATGCGTTCGAACAGCCGCTCAGCATCCTTTTTTGTTAGTGGTGAAGTAGGTTCATCAAGAATGATCAGCTCTGCATTTTGTGCCAGCGCACGGGCAATTTCCACCATCTGTTTTTCAGCGATGGAAAGCTCTTCCACAATTTTTTCAATGTCAATAGGGAATTCAATCTCAGCAAAAATTTGTCTGACCTGCCTTTTCATTTCCGACCAGTCAACGAAATGGTATCGATTTTTGAGCAGTCGTCCTAAAAACACATTTTCAAAAACCGTCAGCGTAGGAATCAAAGAAAGCTCTTGATAAACCATGACGATGCCCGCCTCACGTGCCGCTGACGGATCGAGCCATGTTCTTGTCTCGTTGTTAATCAAAATAGTCCCACTTTCAGCCTTTTCAACGCCGATCAAAATTTTCATCAAGGTCGATTTGCCAGCGCCGTTTTCGCCGACCAAGGCATGAACCTGTCCGGCTCTGATAATAAAATTTACCTTTTTCAGAACTGGATTGCCGAAATAAGATTTTGAGATCTGCTGAAGCTCGACAAACATTCACTTCGCCTTAAATCGTCTATTGTTACTTAAAAATTTTTTGTGTCGCCCTTACAGCTTTTTTACTATCTCCATTCGATGGCATATATTCGAAGCCGATAACACCCTGGTAATTCATCTTTTTGAGCAATGACCAAATCGCCGGATAATCGATTTCACCACTGCCGGGTTCATTTCTGCCAGGTTTATCGGCAACATGAAAATAGCCGATGAATGGTAGATTATTTTTAATGTCGTCTAAAACATTTTCTCCCTGCATTGCCAGGTGATAAATATCATAAAGGATTTTGACTCGTGGATGATTAATTGCTTTGATTAATTTAAATGCAGTTGATGAAGAGGTAAGAAAATAATGCGGGTGATCTAACACATCATTCAATGGTTCGATAACAATATTCATGTTTAATTCATCTGCCAGTCTGCCGACTGCTTTGCCGCTTTCGATGATATTGTCTTCCATTTGCTGATTGGTCAATTTTTGTGCGGGCAGCTTGCCGCTGTTATCACTTTCTAATTTTTGCACTAACAGCATCAAAGTGTGACAGCCGAGACTTTTGGCAATCAAGCCGGTTTCTTTGACTTCCTTAAGAAAATTCTTTCGCTCCGACGGATCAATCATGCCATAATTGCGATTGCCGCTCAGATTGCTGACATGCATGTTTAACTTTTTTAATTGCTGCTTCAGTAGCTCGTGGTCCTTGTTCCGCCAGTCCCAAAATTCGATCCTCTCAATGCCATCTTTTTTTGCTTCAGCCAGCCTGTCGATAAATGATAATTCATCATAGAGCATTTCCAGACAATAAGCGTATTTCATCAATACTTTCTCCCAAATTGTTGGAAAC